>NZ_JBSHDN010000089.1:0-26612 GCF_053616335.1 Nocardiopsis sp. NPDC055824 | reverse complement strand
ATCCTGACCTGGCTGCTCATCACCGTGCCCGGCCACCAGATCATCAGCCAGATCTTCGCGAGCATGGACAGCATCATCCAGCGCATCCAGATCGGACGCGGCACCCGCCACCACCGCGACAGCGCCCTGACCGCGAGCGCCCACAAGGGCGCCGCCATCGAGGGCGTGCTCTCCGCGGTCTTCTCCGCCGGCATGGACGGGCTCTTCAGCAAACACCTGTCCGACCTGTTCAGCAAAGGCCTCACCGACCTCAAACTCCTGCCCGACCCGCCACCCCTGGTCCGCACCGGCCCCGACGGGCCGCCCCCGCCCGGACCCCCCACCGGCCCGCCGCTGCGCGAGAGCCCCGACGGACCCCCGCCCGGACCGCCCTCGGGACCGCCCGACGGCCCCCCGGCCGGGCCGGTCAAAGACGACCCGCCACCGCTCAACCGCGACACCGACACCCCGCCACCACCCGGCGGCGGTGGCGGTCCTGACGGGCCGCCCACCAGGCCCAAGGACGACCCCCCGGCCGGACCGGTCAAGGACGACCCGCCCACGGCACCGGTCAAGGACGACCCCGCACCCACACCCGCGCCCCGGGACACCCCGCCCGCTCCCCCGTCGCTGAACAAGGACCTGGCCGAGGTGTTCGGCCGCCACAACGACGAGTTCCTCACCCCCTACAACCCCGCCAGCCCCGTCGGCGCGGGAGCCTTCGACAACGCGACCAAGGCCGCCGCCGCCCGTCAGGACTTCGCCGAGGTGTTCGCCCGCAACTTCGGCGACCACCTGGGCGAGGCGGCCGCCCGCGACCTGGGACGCGACTACGCCGCCACCCTGGCCCGCCACTGGAACGACCCCGACCTGGGCCGGCACCTGCGCGACACCATCGGCGACCGCCTGCCCCCGCACATGCGCGACCACCTCGCCGACGTCCCCGTCAACCTGCAAAAACCCCTGGGCGAGTACTTCTCCACCACCGGCGCCTACACCCAACAGGTCGGCGGCAGCATCGGCACCGGAGCACTCGAGGGCTACCTCGGCGAAGGCCTGGGCAGCCTGGCCGACGGACGCGGCTGGGAGGCCTCCGGCTACTCCGCCACCGCCGGCGCCACCCAAGCAGGCATCCAACAAGGCGCCACCGACGGCATCCTGCACGGCCTGGACCTGTTCAGCAACAAGGACAAACCCGACCTGTCCGAGCCCGAACCGCCCCGGACCGAGAGCAACGCCGCCGACAACCGCAACGGCAACCCCACCGGCCCCCAGGCCCCCGGCCCGTGGACGGGCGGCGGCGAGGACCCCGGCCGGGGCGGCGACCACGCCCCCGGCCCCGACCGCGACCACGCCCCCGACCGCGACCGCGGCGGCCAGGGGTCCCCGGAGCAGGACGGCCACGGCGAAGGCCCCCTCCTGGCCCCGCCGGTCGACGACTCCTCCCGGTACGACCGCGACGACCTCTCCGACATCGACGACGTCCCCGACCTGGTCAGCGACACCGACTCCGACAGCGACTCCGAGTTCGGTGACACCGATTCCGACTTCGGCGACCCCGACGACCGCGACCGCGACGACCGCCACCAACCCAACGACGACACCGTCCGCGTCCACCAGGACGACGACGTGCGCACCCCCTACCCCGACCCCCTCAAGAACCCCGAGGACACCAAGGACCCCTACGCCACCACCGAGACCAAACACCCCGGCCTGGGCAACGACCCCTTCCACCCCGGCATGAACGACGGACCCCTCACCGTCAACTTCCTCAACGCCATCGTCCCCGACAACCCCATGGCAGCCCAGCCCCCCGCAGCCGAACAGACCACACCGGAACCGCAGGCGCAGAACCCCGGTACCGAACACGGGGACCGCACCACGCCCCAGGAGCGGAGCGGCCAGGAACAGCACACCCCTGCGCCGGTCGTGGCTGCGCCGATCAACCAGGCGGCCCCGACGCCCGCGGGCCAACAGCCCCCCGCGCCCGGTCCGCAGAACCCTGCTTCCGACACCGGCCAGCGCTCCGCGCCCACCGACCGCAACAGCGGTGAACGCTCGCCCCAACGCACCGGTGGCGACACCCGCACCACGGACCCGTCCGCACAACGCTCGACCCGCGACGGCGACGTTGTGCGCACCTCGACCGAAAGCGCACCGCCCGCTCCGGAGTCCGCGACCACCGGCAACACCACCGACCTGGACAAACCGAACAGCCCGACGGACGCACAGCGAACGAACCCCGACAACGCACCCGCCCCCGAACAGCAGACCTCATCGAGCGACACCCCACAGTCCCCGCCTCCCGCTGCCGGAGACAGCAACAGCGACGGCCAACACGACACCGAGGACACCGGACACGACCCCTCCGACCGCGACGGCGAACAGTCCGACGAGCGCGATGAGGGATCCTCCGGGAACGACGACCGATCCCAGGACCGCGACAAAGACCAGCCCGGTGACGACGGGGATCGGTCAGGGGACGAGAACAACGACCGATCCGGCCTCGAGGACGGCGAGGACGGCAAACGCACGGACGACGACACCGAATCCGCGCACGAGGGGGACTCCACCACCGAAGGGGACGGCCAAGAGCGGAGCGGCGAAGGAACCTCTGAGGTCACCCCTGACTCGAACAGGCCCGACACCCAGCGCGACCCGGACCGTCCCGCGGATAACGGTGAGACCTTCGGTCTCTCTACGTCCGGATCTCCGGTTCCTCAAGAGGGCAGTGGTTCTGGTGGGCGGGATGTGCAGCAGGTGGGGGCGGAGCGGTCGGTGCGGTTCACCCCGCCCGATGACGCTGATGACGCCTCCGTGAGCTCGCCTGCCGTGTCGTCCACCGGTCCTGGTGCGGATCGGTCGGTGACCGGTGCCGCGCGGACTCCGGATCCGGATGTCGCTGGTGCTCCGGTGTCCGGGACACCGGTCAACCATCGGTCGGGGGAACCGGCGCCGGTGCGGAATGACCTCCCGGGCTCTGACCGGTGGGGTCAGGAGTCGCAGCCGCAGGTGCGCAAGGTCTCGAGCCTTTTCGCGCAGAGCCTGAAGCTGCCGGAGGGTGCGCCGCCGTTGACGGTGGAGGTGAACACCAACCATGGTCCGATGCGTGCTGAGGTGCGGATCGACAATCTCTTCTTCGAGTCCACGACGAGGAAGATCGATGGTGCGGGTGAGGGGGATCCGTCCTCGGTTCGTGATGTGAAGCTGCGGATCCGTGCTCTTCTTCAACAGGGTGTGGACATGCGGGCTCAGGTCTATGCGTCGATGGCGTTGAAGCGGCATGTCGAGGCGGTGTTCAACGACAAGTTCGTGTTGCCGCGCGGTGGACAGCAGCTGAAGGTGAGCTTCGATCTGGTGAGCCCCAGTTCTGAGGGGGCGCACGCCACGCTGGTCTGGTCTCCGGTGCCGCCTGCGGCTGATGGTGTGCCGCCGGATCTGGGGGCGGATGGTGATGGCCGGGGGGTTGGTGAGGTACTGCGTCGGTTGGGGATGCTGGACGGGGATCCGGCGCGGGGTGAGGACCGCCCGTATGTGGCGCGGCGGACGCTGGAGCGGATCGAGACGATGGTGGAGCCGCGTCCGGCACGCCGCTGGTCCGACCCTCAGAGTGCTGAACCCGCGCGGGTGCACACCGGCCTGGCGGACCCGTCTGCGTGGGAGGCCGCGCGGGCGGCGGCGCCGGTCCACCAGGTGGGCGAATCCGTGGACGCCGACTTCGCCGAACCCATGGCCGACTCCCGCGCGGCCCGGCCGCTGGACCTCGGCCCCGACGGTGACCCGGTGGGCCTCGACGATGACGGCAACCCCGTCGACCTCGACGCCAACGGTGACCCGGTCGACCCGGCGACGGTGCTGGAAAACCCCGACGCCCGGCCCGGCGACCCGGAGCGGTTCGTCAAGGCGGAGATGGACCCCCTGTGGGCCACCCGCAGGTTCGAGTGGGCGCGAATCCCGATTCCGGAGGAACACCGCACGGAGGGGGGCCCGACCCATGTCCTGGAGCTCACCTTCCGCCCTCGGATCCGCCGCGACGAGGACACTCTGACGCCAGAGCGGTACGAGGCGTACGTGCGCGCGTACGAGGCCAAGCTGGACGCCATGTGGAACCGGCAATTCCGGGTCCGCGGGGACGGGACCGTGGTGGGTGCGGACGGCACCCGGATGCACAAACTCGGTGACGACCTGTTCAACACCCTCTTCGGGAAGGAGAGCGTCCCGGACCCGGACGACATGAAGGTGGCCGATTCCGCATCGGGTGCCGAGCCGCCCCCGCCCGGGAGCGGGGACCAACTGCACGTCCGCCTCCTCTTGGCAGACGACTCCACCCCCGCTGCCCAGGTCCATCATGAGATCGACCTGCACGCCCGGCCGGGGGACAGAATCATGGGCACCCATAGCTGGAACGAGACGTTCCCGGTGGAATCGGGTGTCCATGAGACCGCGCACCTGCTGGGGCTGCTCGATGAGTACTTCCAGCCGGGAACGGTTTTCCGGGGGAGCAGGGACGCCGATGCGGTGCGTCCCAGCGACGATGACCACGGCTACGGCCTCATGGGCAACGCATGGACGAAGCGCGGTGCCGACGGGCGGTTGTACGCACGCCGCGACCCCGTTGTGCTGAGCGGGTACCTCGACACGATCGCCTCGGTCGTGGAGCACGGCACGTCCGACTACACGCCGCCGCCACGGGCCGCCGAACTGTCCGACGAGGTGAAGTCGGACATCATCCAGATCCTCGCGCCCGGTCTGGACGCGTCCGACCCGCGGCGGGCCGCCGTCTTCGACCGGTTCGCCCTGGCCACGGACCAACTGATCCGGGGGTGGGACGGTGAGCGGATCGCGGACCAGCTCATCTCTCCCGAGGACGCCGCGGCGCGGGGCGCCGACTCCGGCGCTGACACCCGCGCGGCCCGAGCCCGTGCCGCCTTCGACGCCCAGGTCGACCGCTGGCGGGCCGACGGTCGGCTGGCGCGGGCGCTGGATCTCGTCGACCGGAGCGGGGTGCGCGTGCCCGCCTCCGCCATGACCGATGCGCTGCCCGACCACGTTCGGGGCGAGCTCCAAGACGTGCTGGCCAAGTCCGATGAGCCGGCCTACGTCGACACGCTGGCCGTCTTCGCCGCTGGGCGCGACCACGCCGCGGGCCACGGGCCGATCGACGACATTCCCGCCGTTCAGGGACGTCCTCCCATCACCGCCGGGGACGTGCGAACGCAGATCGACCAGTGGCGTTCCAACGGCGAGCTGGTCGAAGCGCTCGGCGTGCTCGCCGACAACGGCCTGGAGGTGACGGGCGGCGAGTGGATCGGAGCCCTGCCCGACAAAGCGCTGCGAGATGTCGCCCACCACTTGCTCTCCGGGCTGCAACCGGTCTCCGCAGACCCGGGCCTGGATCGGGCGGGGCTGGAGCGTGTGGCCCTGGATGTGTTCGGTGTCGGGTTCGACCAGATGGTGCACCGCTCACCGGCGCGGGACCTCACCGTCACCGTTCCGGACGGCCGACAGGTCCCGGTGTCCGCGACGGAGGTGTACAACCAGCTCAAGGCGTGGCGGAAGCAGGGGGCGCTGGCCGATGTGCTGCGCGTTCTGCGTGGCTCCGACGTCCCCGTTCCCGACGATGTCCTCGCCCGGGCTTCTGGTAGGCGGGTGGTTCCGGTGGGGGCGGGGCGGTCGGTGCGGTTCGCCCCGCCCGATGACGCTGATGACGCCTCCGTGAGCTCGCCTGCCGTGTCGTCCACCGGTCCTGGTGCGGATCGGTCGGTGACCGGTGCCGCGCGGACTCCGGATCCGGATGTCGCTGGTGCTCCGGTGTCCGGGACACCGGTCAACCATCGGTCGGGGGAACCGGCGCCGGTGCGGGACGACCTGCCGGGCTCTGACCGGTCGGGGCAGGAGTCGCAGCCGCCTCCTCCGCCCGGAAAGGGCCGGGGCGGCCACGACATCGTGGCCTTCCCCATGACCGAGAGCACAGGCCGGCCGGGGAACCCCTCTCCGCAGGCCGCGGCGGACAGGATGGCAGAGGCCATCCGTCTCGGAGAGCTGGCCTCGGCCGACATCAAGGACGCGATCAGCGGCTACCAGCGCGCCCAGGACCTGGTCGCCCAGACCCGCGAGGCCGAGAGCCAGGGCCGCCCCGACGCCGCCGACCTGCGCGCCCAGGCCTTCGAGGCCCAGCGCCAGGCCAACGACGCCTACCGCGCCTACGACCACCTCGCCCAGATGCAGGCCGACCTGCTGCGCCCCGACGGCCCGACCACCGTCATGGCCGTCCCGGAGACCACCGGCGGCCCGAGCCGCGACACCGGCCCCGTCCCCCTCGGCGGAACCAGCAGGGACATCCCCCTCGGCACCCTCGACACCGACTCCCCCCTCACGCGCGACGACGGCCCGCCCGACGACCGCGGTACCACCGGGACCGAGAACGACAGGGACCCGAACCGGAGCACCCAGGATGGCCCGCCTCCGCCCCTCACCTACGGCGGCGACTTCGTTCCGGACCGCAGCGGCCAGAGCTACGACCTGGGCTATCTGACCACGTCCACCCTCCTCGGACCGCACATGCTCTTCACCGAGCACCTGCCCGGGTTCGTCCACGACGTCCTGACCGGTACCCCGGGCATGCCCGCCCCCGCACGGCAGGGGATCGTGAACGGTGTGGTCGACATCCTCACCAGGGAGGGGCCCCGCCCCTTCCTGCGCGAGGGCGGGCACACCGTCAGCACCACCCACGACGGGCAGACGTGGAGCGCCGACATCGACCTGCGCCCCGAGGACGGCGAGTTCTACCACGTCGGCACCGAGAACCTGAGCGGTGGCGGGGACTCCAGGTTCCTGAGGCTCCACGACGCCGGCCCCGGGGTGGACTCCAGCGACGGCGGGTCACGCGGCGCGGGCAAGACCGTCGGCACCAAGTTCACGATGAGCCCCCTGTACGTAGCGAGCGCAGGCGGCAACGACATCGGGCCGATCGCGGCCATCGGCGGGCGCGGCGGCATGAAGGTCCGGGGCACCTCCGGGTCGGCCTCGACCAGCGCCAACGCCGCCAGCGGGATCGAACTGCTCGGCGCCCCGAACCTCTACGTCGGCGACCTGCACATGAAGGCCTCCGTCACCGGCCCCGGCCTCACCGCCCCGCGCGTCCAGGAGGGGACCGCGTACAACGGGCTGACCATGAACCTGCCCGGGGAGGTGGTCCCCTCCGACGCACCCCGGCACATCGTGCCCGACAACGGACCGGCGGACGCGAACGGGAACCGTCCACCGGTGAACCGGCCGCTCATCGGCACCGGCCACCCGCTGGAGATCACCCGCTTCTCCCCGGTTCCCCCGGCATCCGGTGACGGAACCGACGGGGACACCGCGGGCACCACCGGCGGGACCGACCGCAGCGGCGACGGCGACCGCGACGACAGCACCACGACGGACGGCGGCGGCCGTCCGGGGAAGGGCACCCTCGGCACCTGGCTCGCCGACCACTTCCTGGGGACCCCTCCCAAGGGCGGACGGGGCGGCGGCCGCGCCCCCTCCCGACAGGAACGGCGTGACAACCAGTACCGCGAGGCCATCGAGTCCACCTTCGACAACGACCGGGTGCAGCAGTACCTGCCGCAGATGGTCAACAGTTCCGCGCACATCCGGATCGAGATCCCCGGCAGCCGTCCACGCATCATGCAGATGTGGTCGGTCTCGACCGAGTACAGCCGCAAGGACTTCGCCCCCGGCCTGGCCGACTTCGTGCACAGCAACACCCTCGTCAAGAGCGACTCCTCCGGCGTGAAGCACTCCACCGTGGCCTCCGGCTCGATCGGCGGCGGCTTCGGCATCTGGATCGACCTGCCCAACGGCAGGAGCATCCGGCTCGACGTGCCCTTCGTGGAGTACTCGGCCACGTTCGAGAGGAGCACGGGGACCACCCTGAGCACCTCGGGGACCAGCAGCCACGTCGTGCACGCCCCCTCCGGCCACGCGGCCTACGACGTCAAGCGCGACTTCTACGTCCACATCCAGGGCGAGTCGCAGCCGCACCGCTTCGAGGCCGACACCGTCGAGATGCTCACGGTCGAGGACGCCCGCCTGCTCAACGGCGAACCGTCCAAGGCCCCGACCTCGACCGACGGACCGGCCGTGCCGCCCCGGCCCCCGTTCCCGAACCTCGCGGTGGACCACCCCACGGACCTGAGCGGGGCCACCGTACGCGGGTTCGGCCACGCTCCCCCGGCCCCTCCGGCGGACGACACCGCGACGACGGGAACAACAGGCAACACCGACGCCACGAACACGACGGACACCGCCGGGAACGACGACGCCGACGGTGACACGCAGGCGCCCCCCTCACCGCAGCGCCCGTTCTACGACGACCTGGCGTACAACGTGCTCAGCGCCATCTCCGAGAAGCGCCCCGGCATGGTCATCCCGGACCTGGCGCGGACCGACAAGGACTACGCCGTCCGTCCCAGCCGCATGGACCCGGAAGGACCGCTCCGCAGCTTCCGCGAGCGCTGGGGCCTGCGCCGCAACGTGGACGTGGCCCGGGACAACACGCTCAAGGTCATCAAGGCGCTCTCCGAGTCCGGCCTCAAGAGCGGCGCGTCCGACCTGCCCGGCGACGGCATCCCGGTGCGTCTCAAGGAATCCGCCGTGATCGACCCGACGATGCTCCGGCGGGACAAGGGGTCCCGTCCCGACGCCGTGACCGTGCGCGTCTACGGCGACTTCGACCGCCTGGTGCACCAGTTCGACACGACCTCCAGCGGCGGCGCCCGGTTCGCGGGCTCGGCCGGCATCACGACCACGAAGGGGTCGAGCGTCAACCACTCGCTCGGCCTCAACGTGGGCGCGAGCGTGCGCACCGACGAAGGCGCCGACGCGCGCGGCGTCCCCAGGGTCCTGGGAAACCCCTCGGGTTCGCTGAACACCTCCCTGAGCACGGGCAAGGGCTCCAGCCAGGGCCTCTCCCACAGTTCCGAGGAGACGGTCCTGTTCAGCGGGGACTCCGACGTGTGGACGTCCCGCACCCGCTTCACCGCGCGGCTGTTCGAGCACGACGACATCGGCATGGCGCGCGACGACCGGCCCCAGCGCGAACACGGCATCCCGCTCCTGGGGAAGGGGATGGACGCCGAGACCGTCCTCCTCACGCCCAAGATGCCCCCGATGGCCACGGACTCCCCGGCCACCGTGTCCGACCCGGCGGGCACGACCCGCGACGGCGACACTGCCACCTCCTCCGACGGTCAGGAGACGCGGAACACCCCCGCGACCGCCGCGGACACCCGAGGTGAGGACTCCACGCGGACGGACACCTCCGGGGACACGGAGTCCGACACGACCGGCGGCCGGCAGCCGCTCACGCCCGAGCAGGCACGGGACATGATCCGCCGGAACTTCGTCCCGCAGACCACCCCCGGCGGTACGCCGGGCGGTGACCGGGGCGGCCGCTGGACCGTCATCCGGGACGGGGCCGTCCACACCTGGGGACGTCTGTTCGGCGAGAGTGCCCAGGTCGTCACCCCTCCCCCGAACACCACCGCGCCCCCCGCGGGCACCGTGACGACCACCGTCGCCGACGGCAACCGGGCGGTGGTCCTCTCCCCGCCGCCTTCCCCCGGCACCACCGCGGGAACCAACGACAACCAGGCCGTCGTCCTCTCCCCGCCGCCTCCCCCCGGCACCACCGCGGACACCACCTCCGGCACGACGCCGCAGACCGTTCCGGCGGGCGGCGACCGGAACGGGGACGGCGCCCCTGACAGTGGGCCCCAGCAGGGACCGCCGACCCTGAACCAGACCCGCGCCCAGGCGATCCGCGGCATCGGCGGCACCTTCGAGCGCGTCAACACCCACTTCGACACCGGCAGCCGGGGCATGCGCGGGCTGCTGGAGGAGACGTTCCGGACCTTCTCCGAGCCCCGCGGCGGCCTCTACGACGGATTCCGGCTCAAGCTCGACTCCTTCCTCTCCCAGTCGTCCGGAGGCGGCCGACAGTTCGAGAACCACCTGTCGGCGGAGGAACTCGCCACGAGCAAGAGCGCCACCACGCCGTCGGGCTCCCGTATCCGCCAGGAGATGAGCGGCGGTTTCCGGTCACCGCACGACGTCCGCGCCACCGTCGCCACCAAGGTCGAGATCGACACCGTCACCGACTTCCGCCCCGTCGACGCCCAGATGCGGTGGAACGGCGGCACCGAGGTGTTCGTGTCCACCAACTCCTCCCTGACCGGCAGCGTCGGCCTCAAGTTCGGGGGAAGCGGGGGCCGCAACCCGAACCCGCACCCCTCCGACGACTCCCTGCCCACCGAGGCCGTCCGACCGATCCCGCTGGTCGGCCCCTCCATCGCCCGCACGTTCTTCTCGCGCGGCACGTCGAACACCCAGGCGACCGCGTTCACGTCGTCCGTGCTGTTCATCCCGAACATCACCAAGGCGTACGCCTTCCGCGCCTCCGGCCACCTCACCCAGGCGATCGAGTTCGCGAAGAACTGGAGCATCGGGCCTCCCCTGAGCTGGAACACCCGGTTCCACGGGTGGACCGTTCCCGTCAAGGACCTGCTCTCGGGCTACGTGCACTCCCGCGACGCGCAGCAGGCCGACCTGGTCATGGACAAGGCGACCCGCGACGGCGACAGGGTGGACCTGAGTCCGCAGCCCAACCCGAAGAAGCCCGACAACGCACAGGTGCGCCCCGGGTTCGAGGGCAGCGGCAGGCAGGTCCAGCCCGCCGACCCCGGGGCCGCCCTCCAGAACCTGGTGAACGACCTCGCCTCGAACGGGCTGGAGCTGACGGCCGGCGGCCGGGAGCTCCTTCTGCAGAAACTGACCACGCACCTGGGCCAGAACCCGGACTCCACCGTCCCGGTGCCGGTCAAGGTCCGCGCGCTGGGGCCGGAGCCCGGGCCGGACTCGGGGCCGCGACCCATGCGCTCGGCCTCCCCGGGCAAGGTCTACGTGAACCTGACCAGGGACCCGGAACGCACCGACGTCTCGTACGTCGGCCAGTCCGGCTACTACATCGAGTCGCACACGTGGAAGGCGACCGACGCGCACGCCCAGAACCGGGGGACCGGAACGACGGTGGGCGCGGACGGCGTGCTCCTGCAGCCCCTCCCCTACGCCCAGGACGACCAGGGGTCGGACGGGCAGCCGGACCACCGCCCGCTGTTCGCCTCCCCCGCCGGAGCGGTGTCCTCGTCCACGCGCGACGGGAGCTCCACCGGGGAGTCCCAGGACGACGCCCACACCGTCGAACTGCACATGGACACCCCGTACGCGAAGGTCCGCGCGGACACGACCCTGACCCTCACCCTCGAACTCGGCGAGCCCAAGGGCGGGGAGAACGGCAACCCCCCGCGTACGACCTACACGGGCACCGCGGACAGCGGGCGTGTCGAGACGATGTACCCGTTCGCGTACATGACCTTCGACCCCCCGGAGGCGCCCACCACGACCACCGCCGCGGAGGGGGACACGCGGGGAACCGGCGCCGACACGCTGTCGCCGCCGCCCGCCCCGACCGTCACCACGTCCACGGACGGCACCGGATCCACCGGAACGGCGCCGGCCGACCGGGACGCGCCCCCGGCCCCGGAGGGCGGCGACACCACCGGCGACCGGACGCGAACCGACACGCCCGGAAACGACCGGACCGCCGACGGCGACACCGCGCAGCGGTCCCCGGCCCCGATCTACGCGTCGGTGGCCGACGCTTTGCGTGCGTGGACCGGTGACGCGGGCCCCCGGCCGGGCACCGACACCGCCATCACCAAGCCCGCCATGGTGCAGGACGGCGGGCAGGCGCTGCGCGACAAGGCCAACGTCGTCATCGCGCAGACCCTCGGCTGGAAGCCGCCCCCCGGCACCCCCGAGGGCGGGCAGCCCACCCGCGACACGGCGAACGCGGCGCGTGCCTACCTCGCGGACGCCTACGGCCAGGACCCGGTGTACAACGAGATCGACCACAGCCTCAGCGAGAGCGCCGTCAAGGCGGTGTACCCGTCGGCCTCGCACAACGCCGAGGGGGTGGAGTTCACGGACATCGGCCGCACCGAGTGGGGCGCCAAGGTCGTGCCGAGCAGCCGCGGGGCGAAGATCCTGGACGCGCTGCCGGGCAGCCAGCTCAGCGACTCCCGCGTCCACCCCCGGTCGAACAGCGCCGGCGACTCCCACGGCGGGGGCCGGGGCCGGGGCGGGGAGTTCCGCCCCGCCGGGCTGAGCACCGCGGCGGAGGGCATCCCCTACGACGGGCACGAGGGCACCTACACCGGCGCGCCGGGTGTGAACACCAGCTCGTCCCACGGGGCGGAATCGGGCTCCAACC
Source organism: Nocardiopsis sp. NPDC055824 (assembly GCF_053616335.1). NCBI lineage: Bacteria > Bacillati > Actinomycetota > Actinomycetes > Streptosporangiales > Nocardiopsidaceae > Nocardiopsis > Nocardiopsis sp. NPDC055824. Next base: position 14,317 of record NZ_JBSHDN010000089.1, on the reverse strand, counting down.
AGGCGGTCAAGGGCTACCAGGAGTCCGACAAGCTCCGCCAGGGGCCCGTCTACCTCATCGAGTACGACGCCACCTGGGCGTTCGGCGCGGGCAGCAAGCTCAAGGCGCCCGCCGCCTTCCACCCGAACGACCCGAGCCTTCCGTCGACCCCGCTCCACAAACGGCCCACCCGCTGGGGCGTGGACGACGTCACGGTGAGGATGGCCGGCTGGTACTCGGAGTCCGACGCGATCGCGATGGGCTTCCTCACGCCGGACCAGGCGAAGGACATGGCCCCCGTCATGGACCGGCTCAACCGGGCGCGGGAGGAGTTCAGCGAGGCGGAGGCCGCGTACGCCGACACCCGGGCCCCGCTGGAGGGCCTGGCCGAGGGGTACGCCGCCGCCCCGGGCGACCGGAGCGCCGAGGACGCCTACAACGCGCAGGAGGACAAGTACAAGGAGGCGCTGTCCGATTTCAACGATCAGATCGACGCCCTGATCGAGACCGTGAACAACACGCGCACCACCCTGGAGGAGGCCGGGCAGGGGACGGACTCCGGGACCGCTCCCCCCGTGCGCACGGTGGGCGGCGACGGAGGCGAGGGGACGACCCGCGCACCGGCCCCCGACGACACGACCACCGGGGACACCGGGAACACGACAACCACGACCACCGGGGACACCGGTGCCGCCACCACGACCACCGGCGGACCCCGGCCGACCGTCACGGTGACCCCACCGGCCCCGGAGCCCACGGGCCCGGGCGAGGGCCTGGCCGACCGCTTCCTGTCGGAGCTGAACCTCCGTGCGCCGGAGTCGGACACCCCCGCGCCGGACTCCGACGGCTTCCGGAACCCCGAGGACGGCCGGGAGCAGAACACCGGCACCGTGGACGCGCAGGTCCAGCGCGCCTCCGACGCCGCGGACACCGCGGCCCAGGCGGCCCATGACGCACGCGATGCCGCGAACGATCTCGCCACCACCCTGAACCGCGGCACGGCCGACCTCCGGAACGGCATCCGCCTCCTCACGGGCTCCGACGACGGAGCACCCGCCGCCGGGACCGGAGGACGCGCCCCCGCGCCCGCAGCCGACGGCACCTCCGCGCCGGGGGCGATACGACAGGCACAGGACGCACGGACGGCTGCGGACACCGCGCACGACAACGCCACCGCCGCCGACAACGACATCACCGCCACCCGGAACAACGCCACCGGAACGACGCCCGAGCCCCATCGCGGCGCCTTCTTCCAGCGGGTCGGGACGGCAACCTCCGAGGCGGAGAACGCGGACACCGCCGCGACCGAGGCCCATGACACCGCCGACGGGCACGAGGACACCGTCGCCGAGATCGGGACGGACCTCAACGCGACCCCGCCGCGGTACCAGGCGCTCAGCACCGCCGTGGACGGCCTGTCCGGGCAGGACCGGGCCGCCGGCGGGGACCGGGCCGCCCAGGACGCGCGCGACCAGGCCGACAGCCTGATCTCCGACCTGGAGGGGATCGCCGATCGCGCCGACACCGCGCGGGCGGAGGCGGAGAGCACCGCGACGGAGGCCGCCGCCGCGCAGACGGACGCCGACGCCGCGAAGACCAAGGCCGACCGGATGGCCGCGGACGCCGAGGCCCTGCGGACCTGGGCCGAGGGGGTCAGCACCGAGGCCTCGACCCACCGGGACAGCGCGGATCGGGCCGTCCGGGACGCGCGGAACGCCGGGGCGGCGGCGCAGGGGGCCGCCGACGCCGCCAGGGAGGCCCGTGCGGCGGCGGACGCGGCGAGGGCCAGGGCCGACGAGGTGCGGACGGACGCCGCGGACGCGGCCGGGGACGCCGCCCGGGCCGAGGCCCACGCCCTCTCCGCACGCACCGCGGCGGACCTCGCGGCCCAGGCCGCCGCGAACGCCTCCCGCCCCTCCCCCGGAGGGCAGACGGCGCCGGGTACGACCGGCAGGACCGACCCGACCGGCGGCGAGGGATCGAGCAGCGCCGGCCCCCGGGCAACGACGAACCCGCCGAACACGACCGACGGCTCCCGGGGGACCGCGGACCCGCGGGCGAACGCGGCGCGCCAGGCCGCGGAGGACGCGCGGGCCAGGGCCCAGGAAGCCCGGCGGACCGCCCGCGAGGCGACCGCGCTGGCCCAGCGGACCGCAGAGGACGCGAGGCAACTGGCCCAGCGGGCCGACCGCCTGCGCGCCCGGGCGGACGACGCCGGGCAGGCGGCCACCGACGCCGCCACGCGGGCCGAGGAGGCGCTGGAGACCGCCCAGGAGGTCAGGGACACCGCCGACGCGACCGTGAGGACCGCCGACCGTACCGCCGCCGACGCCCGTCGCGCGCACCAGGAAGCGCAGGAGGCCGCCCAGAAGGCGGAGGCCGCGGCCGAGCGTGCCGCCGAGGCCGCGGAGACCGCCCGGGAGGCCCGCGACGACGCCGAGAAGATCGCCGCCAGCGCCCGGAGGCGCATCACGAGCGTCCGTAACCTCCTGGAGAGGATTCCGGCGGCCGGGGGCCCGGTGCGGACCTCGTCCGAGGGCAGCGGCGACAACCGCCGGTCGGGCGACAGGGACGGCTCCGGTACCGGCACCGGGGGCAGGGGCCGCGGAACGGACGGGGACGGCGGAAGCTCCTCGCGCGGAAAGGGCCGGGGCGGCCACGACATCATCGCCTTCCCCATGACCGAGGTCCCGAACCAACCGGGGAAACCCTCCCCGCAGGCCGCGTCGGACAGGATGGCCGAGGCCATCCGCCTCGGGAAACTGGCCTCGGCGAGCATCAGGGACGCCATCAGCGGCTACCAGCGCGCCCAGGACCTGGTCGCCCAGACCCGCGAGGCCGAGAGCCAGGGCCGCCCCGACGCCGCCGACCTGCGCACCCAGGCCTACCAGGCACAGCGCCAGGCCAACGACGCCTACCGCGCCTACGACCACCTCGCCCAGATGCAGGCCGACCTGCTGCGCCCCGACGGCCCGACCACCGTCATGGCCGTCCTGGAGACCACCGGCGAGTCGAGCCGCGACCCCGGACCCGTCCCCCTCGGCGGGACCAGCAGGGACGTACCCCTCGGCACCCTCAACACCGACTCCCCCCTCACGCGCGACGGCGGCCCGACCGACGACCGGAACACCACCGGGACCGACGACAACCGGGACCCCAACCGGAGCACCCGGGAGGAGGCACCGCCGCCCCCGCCGGAAGGCGGACCGCGGCGCCTCACCTATGCCAGCGACTTCGTTCCGGACCGGGAGGGCCAGGCCTACGACCTGGGCTACCTGACCACGTCCACCCTCCTCGGACCGGACATGCTCTTCACCGAGCACCTGCACGGGTTCGTCGACGACGTCCTGGCCGGCACGCCTGACATGCCCGCCCCCGCACGGCGGGCAATCCTGGACGGCGTGGTCGACATCCTCGACAGGGAGGGACCCCGCCCCTTCCTCCGCGAGGGCGGGCACACCGTCAGCGCCACCCACAACGGGCAGACGTGGAGCGCCGACATCGACCTGCGCCCCGAGGACGGCGAGTTCTACCGCTTCGACATGCAGACCCTGAGCGGCGGCGAGGACTCCAGGCGGCTGAGGCTCCACGGCGCCGGCCCCGGGGTGGACTCCAGCGAGAGCGGGTCACACGGCCAGGGCAAGACCGCCGCCTTCAAGGTGTCGGTGAACCCCTTGTACGTCGGCAGCATCGGCGGCAACGACGCGGGCCCGATCCTCTCCGGCGGCGGGCGCGGCGGCAAGAAGGTCCGGGGCACCTCCGGGTCCGCCTCGACCAGCGCCAACGCCGACACCGGCATCGAACTGCTCGGCCCCCTGACCCCCTACGTCGCCGACCTGCACATGAAGGCCTCCGTCACCGGCCCCGGCCTCACCTCCCCCCGTGTCCAGGAGGGGACCTCGCACAACGGGCTGAGCATGAACCTGCCCGGGGAGGTGGTCCCCTCCGACGCACCCCGGCACATCGAGCCCAAGAACGGCCCGGCGGACGCGGACGGGAACCGCCCACCGGTGAACCGGCCGTTCATCGGCGCCGGCCACCCGCTCGAGATCACCCGCTTCTCGCCGGCATCGGACGGCGGGACCGACCGGGACACCGCGTCCGGTGACGGAGGGACCGACCGCAGCGGCAGCACCACCACGACGGGCGGCGGCCGGAAGGACACCCTGGGCACCTGGCTCGCCGACCACCTCCTGGGGCCCCGTCCCAAGGGGGGCCGGGGCGGCGGCCGCACCCCGTCCAAGAAGGAGCAGAGCGACGACCAGAACCGCACATGGATCGAGTCCACCTTCGACAACGACCGGGTGCTGCAGTACCTGCCGCAGATCTCCAACGGGTCCTCGCAGATCCGGATCGTCTTCCCCACCGGCTCTTCCCGCCCTCCCCGCACCATGGAGATGTGGTCGGTCTCGACCGAGTACGACCGCAAGGACTTCGCCCCCGGCCTGGCCGACTTCGTCCACGGCAACACCCTCGTCAAGAGCGACTCCTCCACCGTGAAGAGCTCCACCGTGGCCTCCGGCTCGATCGGCGGCGGCTTCGGCATCTGGCTCGAACTGCCCAACGGCAAGAGCATCCGGCTCGACGTGCCCTTCGTGGAGTACTCGGCCACGTTCGAGAGGAGCACGGGGACCACCCTGAGCACCTCGGGGACCAGCAGCCACGTCGTGCACGCCCCCGCCGGCCACGCGGCCTACGACGTCAAGCGCGACTTCTACGTCCGCCTCGACGGCGAGGAGGCGCACCGCTTCGAGGCCGACACCGTCGAGATGCTCACGGTCGAGGACGCCCGCCTGCTCAACGGCGAACTCCCCAAGGTCCCGACCTCGACCGACGGGCCGACCGCGCCGCCGCGGCCCCCGTTCCCGAACCTCGTGGCGAACGGCCCCACGGACAAGCTCACGGACCTGAGCGGGGCCACCGTGCTCGGGTTCGGCCAAGCTTCCCCGGTCGCCCCGGAGAACCACGGCGAAGCGACGGACGGCACCGACACGACCGGCACCACCGCGGACACGGGTGTCGCGGACACGGCAAGCACCACCGGGGACGACGACGCGGACGCCGGCCCCCCGAAGCCCGACGCACCGCAGCGCTCGTTCTACGACGACCTGGCGTACAACGTGCTCAAGGGCATCGCCGAGAAGCACCCCGGCATGGTCATCCCGGACCTGGGGAGGACCAGGAAGAACTACGCCGTCCGCCCCAGCCACATGGCGCCGGACACGGTCCGCAGCTTCCGCGAGCGCTGGGGTTTCCGCCGCAACGCGGACGTGGCACGCGAGAACACCCTCAAGGTCATCAAGGCGCTCTCCGAGTCCGGTCTCAAGAGCGGCGCGTCCGCCCTGCCCGGCGACGGCATCCCGGTCCGCCTCCAGGAAACCGCCGTGATCGACCTGACGACGCTCATCAAGGACAGGGGCCTGCGCCCCGACTTCGTGACCTTGCGCGTCTTCGGCGAGTTCGACCCCCTGGTGCACCAGTTCGACACGACCTCCAGCGGCGGTGGCCGATTCGGGGGGTCGGCCGGCATCACGACCACGAAGGGGTCGAGCCTCAACCACTCGATCAGCACCACCGTGGGCGGCAGTGTGCGCACCGACGAAGGCGCCGACGCGCGCGGCGTCCCCCGGGTGCTGGGGAACCCGGCGGTCGCGCTGCTCACCTCGTGGGGCACCGGCAAGGAATCCGTGCAGAGCCTCTCCCACGGCTCCGAGGAGACGGTCCTGTTCAACGGGGACTCCGACGTGTGGACGTCCCGCACCCGCTTCACCGCGCGGCTGTTCGAGCACGACGACATCGGGATGGCGCGCGACGACCGGTCCCAGCGCGAACACGGCACCCCGCTCCTGGGGGACGGGTTGGACACCCACACGGTCCTCCTCACGCCCAAGGTGCCCCCGACGGCCTCGGACTCCCCGGCCACCGTGTCCGATCCGGCGGGCACGACCCCCGACGACGGGACCGGGGGGCGGGAGGGACGCGCCCCCGAGACCACCGCCGACACCGGGGGAGAGGACTCCACGCGGACGGACGCCTCCGGGGACACGGAGTCCGACACGGCCGGGGGCCGGCAGCCGCTCACATACGACGAGTCGCGGCGCATGCTCCGCGGGGACTTCGTCCCGCGGCCCACCCCCGGCGGTGACCGGGGCGGCCGCTGGACCGTCATCCGGGACGGGGCCGTCCACACCTGGGAGCGCCTGGTCGGCGGAGGCTCCGAGACCGTCACCCCTGCCCCGAACACCACCGCGCCCCCTGCGGGCACCGTGACGACCACCGGCACCGTGACAACCACCGGCGCCGACGGCAACCAGACGGCGGTCCTCTCCCCACCGCCTCCCCCCGGCACCACCACCGACACCACGACCGCAACGGCACCGGACACCACCGCGCCCGAAGGCGAGCGGAGCGGGGACGGCGCCCCGACCAACCGGCCCCAGCAGGGCCCGCTGCCCCTGGCCCAGACCCGTGCCCGGGCGATCCGCCGCATCGGCGGCACCGTCGAACGCGTCAACACCCACTTCGACACCGGCAGCCGGGGCATGCGCGGGCTGCTGGAGGAGACGTTCCGGACCTTCTCCGAAACGCGCAGCGGTCTCCACGACGGATACCGGCGCAAGCTCGAGTCGTTCCTCTCCCGGGCGTCCGGGAACGGTCTGCGGTTCGAGAACCACTCGTCGGCGGAGGAGCTCGCCGCGAGCAAGAGCGCGGCAACGTCCTGGGGCTCCCGGATGCGCCTGGAGATGAGCGGCGGTCTCTGGTCACCGCACGACATCCGCGCCACCATCGCCACGAAGGTCGAGGCCGACGAGGTCACCGACATGCGCCCCGTCGAAGCCCAGATGCGGTGGGGCGGCAGCAGCGAGACGACCCTGTCCACCACCACCTCCCTGACCCGCAGCGTCGGGCTCAGGTTCGGAGGCAGCGGGGGCCGCAACCCCAACCCGCACCCCTCCGACGGGTCCCTCCCCAACGAGGCCGAGCGACCGATCCCGCTGGTCGGCCCCTCCCACACCCGCACGTTCTTCTCCCGGAGCACGTCGAACACCCGGGCGACCGCGTTCACGTCGTCGGTGCTGTTCATCCCGAACGACACCAAGACGTACGCCTTCCGCGCCTCCGGCAAGCTCACACAGGCGATCGAGTTCCTGAAGAACTGGAGCATCGGACCGACCCTGACGTGGAAAACCCTGTACCTCGGGTGGACCGCTCCCGTCAAGGACCTGCTCGCCGGCTATGTGCACTCCCGCGACGCCCACCAGGACAAGCTGGTGCAGGACCGGGCGGTCCGCGACGGCGACAAGGTGCACCTGGGCGCACAGCCCAACCCGAAGAAGCCCGACAACGCCCGGGTGCGCCCCGGGTTCGAGGACAACGGCAGGCAGCTCCATCCCGCCGACCCCGGGGCCGCCCTCCAGAACCTGGTGGACGACCTCGCCTCGAACGGGCTGGAGCTGACGAAGCAGTCGCGCGAGAACCTGCTGCAGAAACTGACCACGCACCTGGGCCAGAACCCCGACTCCACCGTCCCGGTGCCGGTGGAGGTCCACGCGCTGGGGTCGGAGTCCGGGCCGGACTCGAAGCCGCGGGCGCAGCACTGGAGCACCGAGGCGAAAGTCTTCGTGAACCTGACCAGGGACCCGAAACCGGCCGAGGTCTCGTACCCCGGCCAGTCCGGCTACTACATCGAGTCGCACAAGTGGACGCAGACCCAGGCGGGTTCGCAGACCAGGGGGACCGGGAACTCGTCGAGCCTGGACGGTGTGCTGTTGCAGCCCACCTCCTACCCCCAGGACGAACAGGGGCCGGACCAGCAGCCGGGCCACCGCCCGCTGTTCGCCTCCCCCGCCGGAGCGCTGTCCTCCTCCACGAACGACAGCCGCACCTCCGGGGAGTCCCGGGACGACACCCACACCGTCGAACTGCACCTGGACACCCCGTTCGCGAAGGTCCGCGCGGACACGACCATGACCCTCACCCTCGAACTCGGCGCGCCCAAGGGAGGGCGGAACGGCAACCCCTCGCGCGCGGTCTACACGGGCGAGGCGGACAGCGGACAGGTCGACACGCTGTACGCGTTCGCGTACATGGACTTCGACCCCCAGGCGGAGACCACCACGGACACCGTCACGGAGGGGGACACGCGGGGAACCGGCGCCGACCTGCTGTCGCCGCCGCCCGCCCCGACCGTCACCACCTCCACCGACGGCGCCGAATCCACCGGGACCGACCGGGACACCCCCCCGGCCCCGGAGGGCGACGACACCACCGGCGACCGGACGCGAAACGACACCACCGGGGACGACCGGGCCGCCACCCCTCCTTCGAACGACGGCGCGACGCAGCTGCCCATAGTCCCCAAGGACGCGTCCGCGCCCGACCTGCTGCGCGCCTGGGCAGACAACGCGGGTCCCAGGCCCGGCAACGACTCCGCCCTCGCACTGCCGGCCATGGTCGAGAACGACGGCCAGGCCCTGCGCGACCAGGCCAACATCGTCTTCGCACGGTCCTTGGGCTGGAAGCCGTCCACCGACACCCCCGCCGAGGGGCAGCCCACCAGCACCACGACGAAAGCGGAGTCCACCAGCGCCACGACGAAAGCGGAGTCCACCAGCGCCACGACGAAAGCGGAGCGCACCAGCGCCGAGGCGAAAGCGGCGCGTGCCTACCTCGCCGCCGAGTACGGCCAGGACCCCGTGTACAACGACATCGATCACAGCTTCAGCAAGGGAGCCATCAAGGCGGTGGTCCAGTCGGCCTCACGCGAGCAGGAGGGGGTGCAGTTCGCGGACCTCAACCGCACCCAGTGGGGCGCCAAGGCCCTGACGAGCACCCGCGGAGCGAAGATCCTGGACGCGCTGCCGGGCGGCCAGCTCAGCGACTCCCGCACCCGGTCCCGGACGCACAGCGCCGGCACCTCCCACGGCGGGAGCCGAGGCCGCGGGGCGGAGATGCGCCCCTCCGCGCTGAGCACCGAGGTCGACGGCATCCGCTACGAGGGGCACGAGGGCAACTACACCGGTACGGCTGGACTGAACACCAGTTCGTCCAACGGGTCCGGAAGCGGCTCCAACCAGGCGGTCAAGGGCTACCAGGAGTCGGACCAGCTCCGCCAGGGGCCCGTCTACCTCATCGAGCACGACACCACCTGGGCGTTCGCCGCAGGCAGCAAGCTCAAGACGCCCGCCGCCTTCCACTCGGAGGACCCGAGCCTTCTGTCGACCTCGCCCTCCTCCCGGCCCACCCGCTGGGCCATGGGCCAAGTCACGATCCGGACGGCCGAGTGGTACTCGGAGTCCGACGCGATCGCGATGGGCTTCCTCACCCCGGAGCAGGCGAAGGACACGGCCCCCGTCGTGAAGCAGCTGGCCAAGACTCGCAAGGAGTTCACCGAGGCGGAGGCCGAGTACGCCGACACCCGGGCCCCGCTGGAGGGCCTGGCCGAGAGGTACGCCGCCAAGCCGGCCGACGAGCGAGCCGAGAGCGCCTACAACGCACAGGAGAAAAAGTACGAAGATGCCCTGAAAGCCTTCAACAAGCAGATCGACGCCCTGGGAGCAGCCACGAACACCGTGCGCACCACTTTCGGGGGCGTCGGCCAGGGGACGGACGGCGGGACCGCTCCCCCCGCCCGCACGCCGAGCGGCGACGGCAGCGGAGAGACGACCCGCGCACCGGCCCCCGCCGACAACACCACGGCTACCGGCACGACCGGCACCCCGGCCACCGGCAGTACCGACAACACCGGTGTCACTTCCGGAACCACCACGAGCACCGGCAACACCGGTGACGTCACCACGACCACCGGCGCGCCCCTGCCGAGCATCATCGTGACCCCGCCGGCCCCGGAGCCCGCACCCACAGAGCCCGCGCCCACGGAACCCGCACCCACGGAGCCGCGCCAGAACCTGGTCGACCACTTCCGGACGGCGTTGAACCTCGAAGTTCCGAAGTCAGACTCCCCCGTCCAGGAGACCGAGGGCGGCCTGGATCAGAACACGGACACCATTGACGCGCAGGTCCAGCGCGCCTCCGACGCGGCGGACACCGCGGCCCAGGCGGCCCGTGACGCACGCGTTGCCGTGAACGGCCTCTCCACGACCCTGGACCGCGGCAGGGCCGACCTACAGGACGGAAACCGCTTCCTCGAAGGCTCCGGCGGTGAAGTACCCGCCGCGGGGACGGAGGGACGCTCCCCCTCGCCGGGGGCGGTACGGCAGGCACAGGACGCACAGCAAGCGGCGGACACCGCGCACGACAACGCCACGACCGCCGACAGGGACGTCACCGCCACCCGGAACAACGCCACCGCGACGGCGCCCGTACGCGATCAGCGGGCCCTCCTCGGACAGCTCCGCACGGCCGTCTCCGAGGCGGAGGGAACGGTCACGCCCGCGGCCGACGCCCAGCGCACCGCGGAGCGGCACGCGCAGACCGTCACCGGGCTCGGAAACGAACTCGACGGGGCCCGGACACGGCACCAGGAACTCAGCACCGTCGTGGAGGGCCTGTCCGGGCAGGACCGGGCCGCCGGCGGGGACCGGGCCGCCCAGGACGCGCGTGTCCGAGCGGACGACCTGATCTCCGAGCTGGAGGGGGTCGCCGGTCGCGCCGACACCGCGCGGGCGGAGGCGGAGGCGTCGCGAGCCGAGGCCGAGACGGCGCAGACGGACGCGGACGCCGCGAAGACCAAGGCCGACCGGATGGCCGCGGACGCCAAGAAGCTGCAGACGTGGGCCGAGGCCCTCGACAAGAGCGCGTCCGGCCAGCGGGACGACGCGAACCGGGCCGCCGAGGACGCGCGGAACGCCAGGACGGCGGCACGGGGAGCCGCCGAGGCCGCCAAGGAGGCCCGCAAGGCCGCGGACGCGGCGAAGGCCAAGGCCGACGAGGTGCAGGAAAAGGCCGCGAACGCCGTCAAGGCCGAAACCGACGCCCGCGCGGCCCGCACCGCCGCGGACCGCGCGGTCCAGGCGGCGGCGAACGCCCCCCTCCCCTCCCCCGAGACGCGGACGGCGTCGACCGGCACCGACCTCCGGGAGACGACCGGCACCCCTGAGAACACCGCTCTGCGAGACGCGGAGAACGCACGGGAACGGGCCAAGGAGGCCCACCAGACCGCCCGCGAGGCGGCGAAGACCGCGGCCAGGGCACACGAGGAAGCGGAGAAGGCGGCTCAGGAGGCCGACAACCTGCGCGAGAGGGCCGACGCCGCCGAGCAGGATGCCCGAAAGGCCGCCGCACGCGCGAGGAACGCACAGAAGATCGCCGAGAGGGCCCGGGACTCCGCAGGGAAGATCGTGGAGATCGCCCGCGCAGCCGCCACCGACGCCGGTCAGGCACACAAGGACGCGCAGGGGGCCGCCGAGAAGGCGAAGACCGCGGCCGAGCGTGCCGCGGAAGCCGCGAAGACCGACCGGAAGGCCCGCGACGACGCCAAGGAAATCGCGGACAACGCCCGGAAGGACGCCGCCGACGTACGGGAGCTGCGGGAGAGGATCCCGGCGGCAGTGGAGCCGGGGAGGACGCCGTCCGAGAACGACCGGAAGAAGGACGGCGACGAGGACGGGAGCCGGGACGGGGACGGTTCGGGCAGCAGCGGCGACCGGGGCGACGACAACGGCAGCGACGACAACGGCAGCGACGGCAACCGCTCCGACGGCGAGCGCAACTCCGGCACCGGGCACGAGGACGACAGCAGGCGCGGGGGCGAGGACAGGGACCGCGGAACGGACGGGGACGGCGGACGCTCCACGCGCGGGGACGGCCGGGGCGACCGCGACAGCGGCGACCCGGCCCAGCGCGACACCGACTCGGACACCGACTCGCTCCCGGACCTGACCTCCGACTCGGACTCGGACTCGGACGACAGCGACGACGGCATGTCCCTGGACGACGACTTCTACGGCCCTCCGCCGGCGGTGCGCACGCAGGAGCCGGCTCTTGCCGATTCCGGCGACCCGTGGGCCGACAACCCCCCGACCGGGCCCGATCTCAGCGCCCTCATCGCCGCGGACAAGAAGAAGGACGACAGGCCCTCGACGGTCGAGGACGTCGTCGCCGACCTCACCTACCGCTACCGGCCCGAGGACATCGGGCACCACACCGCCCAGGACGCACAGATCCAGGTCTTCATGGCGGGCCACCACCGGAGCCGCCACGGCCGCCGCACGGAGGCCGACCCCTCCGAGCAGTACACGGACACCGACGGCTACGAGGCCGCCCCGGGCCCGGCCTACCCCGCCGGAACGCAGGTCTCCCAGTACCCCGCCCCGATCCAGTACACCCAGGACCCCACCGGGACCCACGACTCCTCCGCGGCGGCCTACGACCAGCCGCCCACGGCCCCGACCGAGGAGACCGCACAGGCCCAGGACGGGAACCAGGACGAGCGGACCGCAGCGCTCATGCTGTGGAACGGGACCTTCACCGGTATCGAGGACCTCGCCGCCACCACCGGATTCGACGTGGTGAGCCAGGAACAGCTCGTCGAGGACGGCTCCGACGGCAATACCTCGCTCATGCGCTTCGAGAACGGCGCGCAGGCGGTCTACAAGGACACCGAGGAGACCACCTTCGCCCGTGAGCGCGCCGACGCCGAGCAGCTCGCCTCACTGGTGGGCCGCGCCATCGGCGCCAACGTCCCCGGTGTCCTGCGCATCGGCGAGTACGAACTGTTCATGCACTTCATGAACGGCGTATCCGGGTTCACCCACTTGGACAACCCGCGATCCCCGCTCCTGAACACGCGGGACGGACACGTGCTGGGCCTGCTGGACCTGCTGATCGCCAACGGCGACCGCAATCCGGGCAACTGGCTGGACCAGGGCAACGGGCACGTGGCGGGCATCGACCACGGCAAGGCCTGGTTCAAGTACGAGCACACGCCGGAGGACCCCACCGACCTGGAGGGGCTGGCCTACATCAACGGCATGCGGCCCTTCTACGACTTCGAGGCCAATGCGTGGATCGCCAACCCGCTGACGCGGGCCGACATCCGGTTCCTGCGGACCCGGCTCGCCGGGCTCTACGGCGAGTTCGTCCGCCTGGGCAGGTCCGACTGGTTCGACGAGATGATGGAGCGCTTCGACATGCTGGCCCGCAACGCACGGGGGACCAACGGCCTTTTCTCAGGAGGCGGCCGGTGACCCGTGTGCTCTATGTCCAGGACCGCCGCACACAGCGGACACGGCCGTTTCTGACGCTGCACGACGACGGCACCCTCACCGGCCACGACCCTGCGACGGCCGACGCGATCCCACGGCTGCGCGCCACGCGCGGCTGGTCCGGCGAGCAGGTATTCGACGACTGCGCCGCGCAGTCCAACGCCTACGTCCGCTACTTCGAAGAACCGGCGTGACCACGGCCGGCATCACCCCCACGGCGCGTCGGCCCCTGGCGCCAATGGGACGAACAAGGACGGTTCCTCCGCGAGACCGTCCACGACGCCCTGGGCAACACGATCATCGCCCGCGAGGAGCACAGGCCCCCGCACGCCTCGCCCACGCCCACGGGACCGGCGAAGAGCACCCCGTCCCCCGGCTCTGAGAAGCGCGACGAGTTCTCCCTTCCTTTCCAGCGCCGGATCGCGAAGAATGCGATTCTCCTCGCAGGCGCACTTCTTACTGCCCCTCTGCACCCAGCGCCCCAGGACTCCGCCCCTGGCGACACAAAGGCGCATCACGCGAATCGCAGAAGCGAATTCTTGAAAAACAGGATCTGAACGCCCGCCCACTGGCACGCGACCGCCGCTCGGACTCCTCAGCACACGCCGCCCCTTCCGATGCCGCTCCTTCAGAACCGGGGCGGCTCTTTCACGGATGCCATGCCGATGTCGGACGACACGGACCTACCAGTACCCCCACCTGGCCTCTGGCCCTCCACCGCGAGCGGAACCCCGCCGGGAGGGAAACAGGAAGGGAATACCCGGTCGGCCCCAGGAAAACCGTTGCGGAAATACCAGGAACAGCAACCGAGTGGAACATGTTCCAGAAACACCCCGCTGCTTTCGGTTCGCGCCCATGACCTTCGGAAATCAACCGGAGGAACCTCAGCGAGGGTTTCGGTCAGGGTAATGGGCCACCGATTCACGCGACTTCTCCGGTGCTAGTTTCGTGCCCGCGCAGCGGTACCAGGGGGTAGAGGGAGGGATCGCGTATGCCGTTGGACCACAACATGTCCGACTCCTCACGCAAAGCGATCGAGGTCCTCACCGGCATCCAGGTCCCCAGAGCCGGCATCAACAACCTCGGCCGCGCCTCGGAGATCTACACCGCCCTGGACCAACGCCTGGCCGTGCTCGAGGACCTGTTCGACCTCAGCCGCAAACACGCCCGCC
>NZ_JBSHDN010000088.1:0-26741 GCF_053616335.1 Nocardiopsis sp. NPDC055824 | reverse complement strand
GCCCGGCCCCGGCCGGGGCCGGGCCGCAGCGGGGCCGGACCGGGGCCTTGATGTCAACTAATGTTGAGGTTTTACGGTGGGGGTCTCGCCCGATCCTCCTTGGAAGGCCCCCGCCATGACGACGCAGAACCCCTCCGACGCCGGACTCGCCGCCCAGCCGGCCGCGTACTGGACCGGGGTCGCCTACGAGTCCCTCATCGCGTTCACCCGAGCACGCCAGGCCGAACTCGGCTACACCCAGCCCCAGTTCTGGCTGCTGCGCAACCTGTCGGAGAACGACCTCTCGCCCGACGGGCAGGGGAGGACCGTTCCCGAGCTCCGCGAGGCCATGGCCTCCTACCTCAGGCCCGAGGACGATCTCGCGGCAGAGGCGGAGCCGCTGCTCGGGCGCGGCTGGCTGACCCGCGACGGCGAGGGGCGGCTGTGGCTCACCGAGGCGGGGGAGGAGGCCCGCGTCGGCCTCAAGCGGAACGCCCCGGCGATCCGCGACGCGATCCACGAGGGCATCGACGACGCCGACTACGTCACCGCGCTCAAGGTGCTCCGGCGGATGATCGGCAACACCGGCGGCGCGGTCTGACCTCCGGGTCCGGCCAGATCCCCCACCGGACCCGTCCCCGGGGTAGGACCGCAGCGTCCCGACTGAGCAGGAGAATCCCCGTGGCCAAGTGCTCCATGCGCAATGGTGAAGGAACCGTCGTCATCAACACCGACGGTGACGGCAGTGGTGGCGGCTGGTCGCACCAGGACGTCGTCACATGCTCCGGCTGCAAGGGAACGGGAGAGAAGTGACAGCTGACCTCGACGCCCTCCACTCCGTCCTGGTGGAACGCCTCGACACCCCCGAGGCGATCCGCGCCGCGTTCGCCGCCCACCCCCGGCACCGCTTCATCCCCGACATGGTCTGGCCCGACGCGACCGGCCTCCCCCTGTACCGGACCGCGGACCCCGACAGGTGGGCGCGACTGGTCTACGGCACCGACGCGGTCACCACCCAGGCCAACGACGGCGGGGGCGGCCCGCGCAACGAACCGACCTCGTCCTCCTCCGCACCCCAGGTCATGGCGGACATGATCGCCGCCGCCGGAGTGGGCGAGGGGAGGCGGGTCCTGGAGATCGGCACCGGTACCGGCTGGAACGCCGCGAGCCTGGCTCACCGCCGCAGATGACGGGGCGGTGCTCGTGCTCCCCTGGAGCCCGCACCCGGCCGCGCACAGCACGCCGATCGCCGCCCTGACGGTGCGCGGTGGGCGCGCGTCGGGGCCGTTCGTGCGCGAGGCGGCGTTCATGCGCGACCGCACGCAGCGTCCGGGCGACCTGCCCTTCCCCGGCCTCGGACAACCGCCGGCACAGGCCCCCGGCTTCCCGGTCGGTTCGGGCGAACTCATCGGTTCGGGAACGCTGACCCGGCTCATGCTCATGCTGCCCGGCGTGCGCCTGGGCACCGGGGTCCGCCCCTTCCGGGGCGGCCACGGCCGCATCGTGTGGACGGGCGCCGGACCGGCGTGGGCGTACGTGTGGCCGGACGGCACCGTGACCGGCGGCGGCGACCGCGACCTGGGCGCAGAACTGGCGGACGCCTACCGGCGGCTCCGGGAAGCCGGTCTTCCCGCACTGGACGCCTTCACCCTGGACGCCGACCCCGGACCGGACTTCTACCGGGTGTCGTGCGAGGCGGCCGGCCGACACTGGGACCACCCCGTCACGCCCTGACGCCACCTCGAAAAGCGCGATGCGAAGATCCTGGAAGTCCTGAGCCTGCACCTGTCCGCCACCGCGTTCCTGCGCTGAGAGGATCAGCCGTGTTCACCATGCGTCCCGCCACCGAGGACGACACCCCCGGCGTCGCGTCGATGATCACCGCGCGCTGCGACTGGATGGAGCAGCGCGGGTCGGAGACCTGGCGTGAGAACGTCGACGCCTTCACCGCCCGCCCGGCGACCGCCTTCGCCCCGATCGACCAGGAGACACCGTGTTCACAGGACTGAGCGCTTTCCCCCTGACCCCGCTGGACGACGACCGCTTCGACGAGCGCGCCTACGCCGGGCTCATCGCCCGCCTGGTCCGGGCGGGCGTCGATTCGATCGGCGCGCTGGGTTCGACCGGTTCCTATGCCTACCTCGACCGTGAGGAGCGCCGCCGGGTGGCCCGCGCCGCCGTGCGCTCGGCGGGCGACACCCCGGTGATCGTCGGCATCGGAGCGCTGCGCACCTCCCATGTGCGGGCGCTGGCCCAGGACGCTCAGGAAGCCGGCGCGGCCGGTGTGCTGCTGGCCCCGATGAGCTACCAGGCGCTCACCGACGACGACGTGTTCGGGCTCTACGAGGAGGTCACCGCGGAGCTGTCGGTGCCGCTGGTGGTCTACGACAACCCGGGCACGACGCACTTCACCTTCTCGAACGAGCTGTACGCGCGCATCGCCGCGCTGCCGAAGGTGGCCGCGATCAAGATCCCTCCGGTGCCGCTGGACCCGGCCGCCGCCCGCGAGCACGTCGCCGCGGTCCGAGAGGCTGTTCCCGACCACGTGAGCATCGGCGTCTCCGGTGACGGCGCGGCCGCCACCGGTCTGAACGCCGGCTGCCGGACCTGGTTCTCCGTGCTGGGCGGCACTGTGCCCAACACGGTGTTGCCCCTGGTGAAAGCCGCTCTCAACGGTGACTCCGAGGCCGCCGTCGCCGAGTCCGATCGCCTGCGGCCGTTGTGGGAGATGTTCGCCGCCCACGGCAGCCTGCGCGTGACGGCCGCGATCGCCGAACACCTGGAGCTGGTCCCCCCGCACTGTCTGCCGCGTCCGCTCCTGGGCCTCGCCGCCGCCCAGCGGGAGCAGGTGGCCCGCCTGGTCGAGGAACTGCGCCTGGCCTGAGCCACACGGGCACGTCCACCGGGTGGGTACCGGCCCGCTGCCTCCAGAAGATGAGGGCCGTGCTCCTCGCACACGCGGGGCCGAGAGCGGGCGCTGGCGGGGACCCGGTCAGAAGACGGGGCCGGCGGTGCCGTCCGGGTCGGCGGCCTGGCACTCGGCGCAGTCGCAGTAGTTCGTCATCGACATGGAACGGCACCGGGTGCAGATCTTCCGCTTCGCCCCGGGGGCGTCGTGCTTCCAGTCGTGGTGCCCACGCCGACAGATCCCGGAGGGTCGGAGGGCGGTGTCGTCACGCGAGGAGTCCATGGCGCAACCGTAGCCCCGGCGGGCGGGCGGGGCCAGGGCGAACCGGCCCTCCCCGGCGCGGTGCCGCCGGGCACCCGGGGCATCCCGGGCATCCCCGGCACCCCGGACAGGCCGGAGCCCGGTGCCGCCGCGCGACGGTACCGGGCTCCGGGGTCCCGACCCGGGTCAGGCGTCCAGGTCGGTGGCCAGCATCTCCACCAGTTCGTCCAGGACCTTGTCGGAGGTCTCGGACTCCTCGGCGGCGAGGGTCACGGTCTCGCCGTGCTTCGCGCCCATCGCCATCACCGCGAGCACGCTGCGCGCGTCCACCGGGTCGCCGCCCTCGCGGGCGACGGTGACGGGCAGGCCGGACGCGTTGACGGCCTGGACGAACAGGGAGGCCGGGCGTGCGTGCAGGCCTTGGGGCGAGCCGATGGCCACGGTGCGCTGGGGCATGTCAGTCCTCGGGGAGTAGTCGTCGGCCGGGGGAGGTCCCGGCCTGTTCACGGTTTCGGAACGTCAGAGCTGGTCGACCGGCGACAGGGGGTCGGGGTCGGCCACCACGGTGATCGAGTCGGAGGCCACGTCCCCGGGGGAGGGGACGGTCGTTCCCGGCAGGGACACCGCGGCGGTGCCCCAGGCCACGGCGTGCCGCAGCCGTTCGACGGGGGAGTCGCCCGCGCCCAGGAACCCGGCGAGGGAGCAGTCGCCCGCGCCGACCGTGCTGCGCGTGCGGACCTCGGGTCCGCGTGCCCACCAGGTGTTCTCGGGGTCCACGAGTATCGCACCGTGGCCCCCCAGGGTCACCAGGGCGGAGCTGTTGCCCCACCCCAGGACCTCGCGTGCGGCGCCGACGACGTCGCCGACCGTCGGCAGCTCCCGGCCGATGAGCCCGGCCAGCTCCTCGTGGTTGGGCTTGAGCAGCGACACCGACCCGGCTCGGGCCGCCGCCTCCAGGGGCTTGCCCGAGGTGTCCAGGGCCAGCGCCACCCCGTAGGAGGCGGCGAGTTCGGCCACGCGCACGTACAGGTCGTCGGGCGCGCCGGCCGGGAGGCTGCCGCTCGCCACCACCCACTCCGGACCGGCGGACAGCTCGTCCTCCAGGGCGGCCAGGAGCGCGTCGGTCTCCCCGGGGGTCAGGGTGGGGCCGGGGGCGTTGAGCTTGGTGGTGGTGCCGTCGGTCTCGGTCACGGCGACGTTGGCCCGGGTCTCCCCGGCGATGGGGACGGTGACGCAGGGAAGGTCGCCGAGCAGGGTGACGAGTTCGGCGCCGCCGCCTCCGCCCACGGGGAGGACGGCCCTCGTGGGGACGCCCGCCACGCGCAGGGCCCTTGCGACGTTGACGCCCTTGCCGCCCGCCTGCGCACGGGTGGCCGACACCCGCAGGACTTCGCCCCGTATGAGGCGCTCGACCTCCAGGGTGTGGTCCACGCTCGGATTGGGGGTGAGGGTCAGGATCATCGGTTCTCTCTTCGAGGTGTCCGCGCCCAGCCCGGCCCGGATGTGGGACTGCCTTTGATTATGTGTGTTTGTCTGTGTATGTCAACACTATTGTGTCCGGGTTTCCGGTTCGGAGGCGGGGCGTCGGGTGCGATGTGTGGTTCGCGGCCCGGACGCCTCCAGGGGTGCTCAGATGTTCACGCTCCGCTCTCCCTGGTCAGACTGCCCGATCGGCGCGCTCCGGGCGTGGGGCTTCGGCGAGATTGCTGCGATATTGGGTAGGGGTACCCCTTGTGTGTCCCAGGCAACACGATTAAACTCACCGAAAACCACACCGAAACACAGGTGATCCAACATGTACGCGGAAGAGCGCCAGAAGGTGATCCTCGAGCGCGCCCGCCGTGACGGCCGGGTCGACGTGACGGGGCTCGCCGCGGAGTTCGACGTGACCTACGAGACCATCCGTCGCGACCTCACGGCGCTGGAGCGCCACGGTGTGCTGCGCAGGGTCCACGGTGGCGCGATCCCCGTCGAGCGGCTGGGCTTCGAGCCCACGCTCAATGTGCGCGACTCCGTGATGACAGAGGAGAAGGAGCGCATCGCCAAGGCCGCCCTGGCCGAACTCCCCGACGAGGGCGCGATCCTGCTCGACGCCGGCTCCACCACGGGACGCCTCGCCGAACAGCTTCCCGCCGACCGGGAGCTCACCGTCGTCACCAACTCCCTGTCCATAGCGCTGACGCTCACTCCGCGCACCAACATCAACCTCATGCTTCTCGGCGGCCGACTGCGCACACGCACGCAGGCGACCGTCGACGCCTGGGCACTGAGGTCCCTCGCCGAGTCCTACGTGGACGTGGCCTTCATCGCCAGCAACGGCGTCTCCGTCGAACGCGGGCTCACCACTCCCGATCCCGCCGAGGCCGAGGTCAAGCGCGCCATGATCAAGTCCGCGCGGCGCTCGGTGCTCCTCGCCGACCACACCAAGGTCGGCAACGACCACTTCGCCCGCTTCGCCGCGGTCGAGGACCTCGACCTGGTCATCACCGACACCGGGCTCGCCACAGGGCTCGCCGAAGAACTGGAGGCCTCCGGACCCCGCGTCCAGGTGGTCTGACCAGACCGGGCGCCCGGCACGGCGCCGGGGACGACGGTTCACCGTCCTGAACCGGCCGCCCCGTCCCTCCCGGGCGCCCCACCCCGTCACCTTCTCCCCACACCGGCGCGGCAGACCGCCCGTCGAACCTCCCAGGAGGTCCCCCATGTCCACACAGCAGAGCAGCGGCAGACTCACCGCGGTGCGCTCCGGCGTCCAGCGCTTCGGCGGGTTCCTTGCCAGCATGGTGATGCCCAACATCGGCGCGTTCATCGCCTGGGGCATCATCACCGCCCTGTTCATCCCCGACGGCTGGCTCCCCAACGAGTACCTGGGCCAGCTCGTCGACCCGATGATCAAGTTCCTGCTCCCGCTGCTGATCGCCTACACCGGTGGAACCCTGGTGTACGAGCAGCGGGGCGGCGTCGTCGGCGCGGCCGCCACCATGGGCGTCATCGTCTCCGCCGACATCCCCATGTTCCTGGGCGCGATGGCCATGGGCCCGCTCGCCGCCTACCTCATGAAGCAGTTCGACCGGCTCGTCCAGCCGCGCATCAAGGCCGGCTTCGAGATGCTGGTCAACAACTTCAGCGCGGGCATCCTCGCCGCGCTCCTGGCGATCCTCGGCGCCTACGTCATCGGCCCGGTCGTCCGGACCATCGCCGACGCCCTGGGCGCGGGCGTGCAGTTCCTCATCGACATGAGCCTGCTGCCGCTCGTGTCGATCATCGTCGAGCCCGCCAAGGTCCTCTTCCTCAACAACGCCATCAACCACGGCGTCTTCACCCCGCTGGGCTCGGCCCGCGCGCTCGCCGAGGGCAGCGCCATCGAGTTCCTCATCGAGGCCAACCCCGGCCCCGGTCTGGGCATCCTCCTGGCCTGCATGCTCTTCGGCCCGAAGGTCAGCCGCGCCACCGCGCCCGGCGCGATCGTCATCCACCTCTTCGGCGGCATCCACGAGATCTACTTCCCGTACATCCTCGCCCAGCCGAAGCTGATCCTCGCCGTGATCGGCGGCGGCATGTCCGGTGTCGCGACCTTCATGGTCATGGACGCCGGGCTCGTCTCGGCCGCGTCGCCCGGCAGCATCATCGCCCTCATGGCCGTCACCCCGCCCGGAGGCCACCTCGGCGTCCTGGCCGGTGTCGTCGCCGCCACCATCGTCTCGTTCGTCCTCGCCTCGCTCCTGCTCGGCTTCGGCCGCTCCGAGCGCAAGGCGGCGAAGGAGGAGAAGGCCAAGCAGGCCGCTGCAGAGAACCAGGAGACCACAGCATGAGCAGCATCCAGGGGTCGGACATCAAGAAGGTCGTCGTCGCCTGCGACGCCGGCATGGGGAGCAGCGTCCTGCTGACCTCCCAGCTGAAGAAGACCCTCTCGCCCCACGGCGTGACCGTCGAGCACTCCGCGGTGGACCGCATCCCGGACACCGCCGACGTCGTCCTGTGCCAGGCGGGCCTGGTCGCGCGTGCGAAGACCCGGGTGCCCGACACCGTCGTGGTCGGCTTCCAGATGTTCCTGGGCGACCCCGCCTTCGCGCGTCTGGAGCAGGCCATCCGGAACGGGGAGACCCTTGCCGACTGACCTCGCCCTGACCGCCGACGCGGTGCGCCTGGGCCGCGTCGCCGCCGACAAGGCCGACGCCATCGACCAGTGCGGTGCGCTCCTGGTCGAACTGGGCTCCGTCGAGCCGGGCTACGTGGCCGCCATGCACGAACGCGAGGCGTCCGTCCCCACCTTCGTGGGCGAGGGAGTGGCCATTCCGCACGGTACCGACGCCGGGCGGGCCCTGGTCAAGGAGACCGCGCTGGCCGTCCTCCAGTTCCCCGACGGGGTCGACTGGGACGGGCCCACCGTGTACGTGGCCATCGGCATCGCCGCCTCCGGGGAGGAGCACCTGGGCGTGCTCTCGTCCCTGGCGGGGGTGCTCACCGACCCGGAGAAGGCGGCGCGCCTGCGCTCCGCCGCGACCCCGGACGAGGTCATCGACCTGCTCGGCCCCGGCCGGAGCGGTTGAGCGGCCCCACCCACGAGGCCCCCCGCGCCGGCCCACCGGCCGGTCAGTCCACCACTTCACCCGCCGGGCCGGGTCCCGGCCCGGCGGGGCACCACCAGAAAGGCCCGAACATGCTCGTCGCCCGCTTCTACGCGCCCGGTGACATCCGACTGGAGCAGGCCCCCGAGCCGACCGCCGGACCCGGACAGCTCAAGATCGCCGTCGTCAACTGCTCCACCTGCGGCACGGACGTGAAGATCTCCCGGCACGGCCACCACCACATCCGTCCGCCCCGCGTGATCGGCCACGAGATCGCCGGGCGCATCGTGGAGGTGGGCGAGGGCGTCAGCGGCTGGGCCGAGGGCGACCGCGTCCAGGTCATCGCGGCCATCCCCTGCGGCACCTGCGTCGAGTGCGCCGACGGCCGCTTCACGGTGTGCTCCAACCAGGAGTCGATGGGCTACCACTACGACGGCGGTTTCGCCGAGTACATGATCATCCCCGAGTCGGTCCTGGCCGTGGACGGGGTCAACCGGGTGCCCGAGAACATCGACCTCGCGGAGGCCTCCGTCGCCGAGCCGCTCGCCTGCGTGCTCAACGGCCAGGAGATCGCCGGGGTCGGAGAGGGCGACACGGTCGTCGTCATGGGCGCCGGCCCGATCGGCTGCCTGCACGTCCGGCTGGCGCGCGCCAAGGGCGCCGCGAAGGTGTACCTGGTGGACATCAACCGCGGCCGCCTCGACATGTCCGCGAACATCGTCCAGCCGGACGCCACCATCTGCGGCGAGGAGGTCGACGCGGTCGAGACGGTCCTCGAGCTGACCGGTGGCCGGGGCGCCGACGTGGTCATCACCGCCGCCGCCTCCGGGCGCGCCCAGGAGGACGCCCTGCGCATGGTGTCGCGCAGCGGCCGGATCAGCTTCTTCGGCGGCCTGCCCAAGGACGCGCCGATCATCCAGCTGGACTCCAACCTGGTGCACTACCGGGAGATCTCCATCTTCGGGGCCAACGGCTCCAGCCCGGAGCACAACCGCCGCGCCCTGGAGCTGATCGCGTCCGGCGCCGTCCCCGTGGCCGACCTGATCACCGAGCGCATGGCCCTGTCGGACGTGCACAAGGCCATCGAGACGGTCGCCTCCGGCACCGCCATCAAGGTCACCATCCAGCCGTAGGCCCCGCACGGGCGCGGACCCGGGACGGAGGCGGTGACGGGCCTCCTCCCGGGGCCGGACCGTAGGGGCCACCCCGCCGGGGGCGGCCCCTACGGCCCGGCCCCCGGCGGGGTTGTCCACAGCCCCTACCGGGCGCGGCCGTTCCGGGGTTTGCTTGATACAGGGGGGCCGAAGGCCCGTCCGGCACCGTGCTGCCCGGCAGCCGCCGCCGACCCGGCGGAGCGCCCCGGTCCCCCGACCCGCGACCTCCTCCCGGCCCCTCCGGTGCCCTGACCCCGCACCGGCCCGGCCCGGGAGCCCGACCCGCACCGACCCGGCTCCGGTCCCCGCCCGCCAGGCAACCCGGCCTGTACCGGTCCAGGCAACCCGGCCCATACCGATCCGGCCCCGCACCACCGCACCGCACCGCACCACAGCCCAGCACCGCACCACAGCCCAGCCCGCCCCCACTCCCCACCCCCGACCGCACCCGTCCCGACCCGTCCAGGAGTCCCGCGGCGCGATCCGGGGCACAGATCCCTCGGCCCGTCCCCCCGGGCCGCCCACCGCCCACCGACGTACGGAGCGACCATGGCGCAGACCGAACACCCCTCGCCCACCGCCGGTGCCACCCGGCTGTCGGGCATCCCGGCCAGCCCCGGCGTCGCCGTCGGCCCGGTCGCCCGGATGGCCGACCCGCCCGCCCTCCCGGCGGAGCGGCCCGAGCCCGGCGACCCCCGGACCGAGGCGTCCACCGCACGCGGGGCCCTGGAGAAGGTCGCCGACCTGCTCGACGCCCAGGCCGCGCAGCTCACCGGCGAGGCCGCCGCGGTGCTGGGCGCGCTGGCGCTCATGGCCCGCGACCCCGAGCTGGGGCGGCGGGTCGAGGAGCGCGCCGAGGCCGGCGAGCCCGCCGCATGGGCGGTGCACTCCGCGTGCGGCGCCTACCAGGAGCTGATGCTCGCCGCCGGCGGCTACCTGGCGGAGCGCGCCGCCGACCTCGCCGACATCCGCGACCGCGCCACCGCCCTGCTCCTCGGCCTTCCGATGCCCGGTCTGCCCGACCCCGGTGTCGCGCACGTGCTGGTCGCCGACGACCTCGCCCCCGCCGACACCGTCCGGCTCGACCCCGAGCAGGTGCTCGGGATCGTCACGCGACTCGGCGGACCCACCAGCCACACCGTGATCCTGGCCCGCGCGCTCGGCATCCCCGCCGTGGTGGGCTGTCCGGGCGCCGAGACCCTGCGCGACGGGGTCCCGGTGGCGCTGGACGGCGACGCGGGGACCGTCGAGCCCGAGCCCGACGCCGAGCTGGCCGACCGGATGCTGCGGCGCACCGAGCGCCGGCGCGCCCTGCTCGCGGAGTCCACGGGCCCCGGCCGGACCGAGGACGGGGTCCCCGTCGCCCTGCTGCTCAACGCGGGGGAGGGCGACCCCAAGGAGGCGGGCGCGCACGACAGCGAGGGCGTGGGCCTGCTGCGCACCGAGTTCCTGTTCCTGGACCGCGCCGACCCGCCGACGGTGGCCGCCCAGACCGACACCTACACGCGGCTGTTCGAGGAGTTCTCGGGGCGGACCGTCACGGTGCGGACCCTGGACGCGGGCTCGGACAAGCCGCTGGCGTTCGTGGAGACGGGCCACGAGGACAACCCGGCCCTGGGCGTGCGGGGGTTCCGGACCTCCCGCGTGCACCCCGGCCTCCTGACCGACCAGCTCGCCGCGATCGCTGCCGCGTCCGAGGAGACGGGCGCGCGGGTGCGGGTGATGGCGCCGATGGTGTCGACGCCCGACGAGGCGGCCGACTTCGTGGCGCTGGCGCGCGAGGCCGGGATCCGCGAGGCCGGTGTGATGATCGAGGTCCCGGGGGCGGCGCTGCTCGCCGACCGGCTGATGAGCCGCGTGGACTTCGTGTCGATCGGCACCAACGACCTCGCCCAGTACACGATGGCCGCCGACCGCACCCTGGGCACCCTTCCCGACCTGCTCGACCCGTGGCAGCCCGCCCTCCTGGCGCTGGTCGGCGCCGTGGGCGCGGCGGGCGAGCGGTCGGGGCGCCCGGTGGGCGTGTGCGGCGAGGCCGCCGCCGACCCGCTCCTCGCCCTGGTGCTGGTGGGCCTGGGGGCGACCAGCCTGTCGATGTCGGCCCCCGCGCTCCCCGCGGTACGCCACGCCCTGGCCCGCCACAGCCAGGGGGAGTGCCGCCGCCTGGCCGAGCTGGCGACGGCCGCCTCCAGCGCCGGCCGGGCGCGCGAGGCGGTGCGTTCGGCCGCCCACCCGGAGACCGTGGACTGATCCGCTGACACCGGTCCGGAGCCCCACGCGCCCACGTCCCGCCGGGACGTGGGCGCTCTCGTGTGCCGCCGGACCGGTCGGCCCCGGGCCCCGCGTGCCGGGGCGCCACCGCGCCCGGGACCCCGGCCGGAAGCCGCCGCCAGGGTCCCGCACCCGGCCCGCCGCCCGCCCCCAGGGGTCAGGACGCGGTGGCGGGGGGCTCCCAGGTCCCGCAGACCACCTCGGGCACCAGGGCGAGCCGGTCGCGGATCGCCTCGGCCAGGTCGTCGGTGTCCCTGGACCCTGAGCCGCACCACGCCTGGTGGGCGCTGGTGATGACGGAGAGGAACACGGCGGCGAGCACGCCCGGGCGCGGGTCGGTGTCCGGATCCGTGCCGGTGCGCTCGCCGATCACCCCGGCCAGCCGCAGCTGCCTGCTCAGGCAGTAGCGCGCGTTGAGGTCGATCAGCTCGGGGTTGCCGGTGATGACGCCCATCGCGCTGCCCTGGATGTGCAGGGACTCGCGGTCCAGGTAGCCCCAGTGCTCGTGCATCGCGTTGCGCAGGGCCGTGAACGGGGGCTCGTCGGCGGGCCGGGAGCGCAGGGCGGCGTACAGGTACTCGTCCACGCCCTCGACCGCCTCCAGGACGACGTCCTCCTTGGAGGCGAAGTAGCGGAAGAACGTGCGCTGGGAGACCCCGGCGCAGGCCGCGATCTCCTCGGTGGTGGTCCCCTGGTAGCCGTGCTCGTGGAACAGCCGCAGCCCCGCGTCGAGCAGGGACTCCCGCATCCGGGCCTTCTTGCGCTCGCGCAGCCCGGCCTCCGCCGGGGTCTGGCAGGGCTCGGCGCTCGTCGCGGCCATGGAGCGGCCTCCCACGTGTCGGTTGCTTCGCCACGAGGATACAACAGTGAAACAGATTACGTCAGTCACTGACAAAAAGCAGTTGCTGTAATCTGTCAGCCACTGTCATAATCACGCTCGCAAGCGGACGACGAGCGGGGGGCCACATGACGGCGGCGACGGAACCGGTGACCACGGGAGCGGAGGGCGCGGGTCCGCCCGCTCCGCGGGGACGGCTCCGGGAGAGCCCCTGGGCGACCCTGGTCGCCATCGCCTTCGGGGTGATGATGGTGGCGCTGGACGGCACCATCGTGGCCGTCGCCAACCCCGCCATCGGCGCGAGCCTGGGGGCCTCGCTCGCCGAGCTCCAGTGGGTGACCCACGGCTACCTGCTCGGACTGGCGGTCTTCCTGATCACCGCGGGCAAGATCGGGGACCGGTTCGGCCACCGCAACACCTACCTGGTGGGCGTGGTCGGCTTCGTGCTCAGCTCGGTGGCGATCGCGCTGTCCTCGGGCGTCGCCATGCTCATCGCCTTCCGCGTCCTGCAAGGGGTTTTCGGAGCCCTGCTCCTGCCCTCGGCGATGGGCCTGCTGCGCTCCGGGTTCCCGCCCAGCAAGCTGGGCCGGGCCTTCGGCGTCTTCGGCAGCCTCATCGGGGCGGCCACGGCCGGCGGCCCGATCCTCGGCGGCATCCTCGTGGACGCCTTCGGCTGGGAGGCCGTCTTCTACATCAACGTCCCGGTCGGCGCCGCCGCCCTGGCCCTCGGCCTGTGGCTGCTCGCCGCCAACCGCGCGACCGACCCCGGCAGCCGCATGGACGTCCCCGGCATCGTGCTGATCAGCGTCGCCATCTTCGCCCTGGTCTGGGCCCTCGTCGAGGCGCCCGCCGCGGGCTGGGGCCACCCGGTCACACTGGGCTCGCTCGCCGCCGCGGTCCTCTTCGGCGGCGCCTTCCTGCTCTGGGAGCGCCGACCTGAACAGCCGCTCCTGCCCCTCGCGCTGTTCGCCAACCCCTCGGTCTCCATCGGAACGCTCCTCACGGTGGCCATGGCGCTGAGCCTGATGGGGTCGCTGTTCTTCATCACCTTCTACCTCCAGGGCATCCAGGGCATGAGCCCCGCCCGGACCGGGCTCCAGCTCATCTCCATGACCGCGCTCATGGCGGTCACCTCGCCCATCGCCGGACGGGTCCTGGACCGCGTCGGAGCCCGTCCGCCCACGACGGTCGGCCTGCTGCTGGCCTCGGCGGGCATGTTCATGCTGTCCCGGCTGGAGACCGACACCGGCGTGGTCTTCATGTCGGCCGCCTTCGTCCTGCTCGGCACGGGACTGAGCCTGATCATGACCGGCGCCACCGCCGCGATCATCGGCAACGCGCCCGTGCGCCTGGCGGGGGTCGCCTCGGCGGTGCAGCAGGCCGCCATGCAGCTCGGCGGCTCCCTCGGCACCGCGGTGCTCGGCGCGGTCATGTCGGCGACCATCGTCTCCACCCTGCCCGGCCACTTCGCGGGCGCGGGGCTCGCCGAGCCCTCCGCGGACGACCTCGTCGACATGCAGAGCGTCGTGGCCCAGGGCGGCGCGGTCCTGCCGGAGGGGGCCTCCCCGGAGGTCGCGGCCGCCGTCACCCAGGCCAGCAACCTCGCCTTCATGGACGGCCTGCACCTGGCCTTCACCATCGCCGCCGCGGTCATGCTGGCGGCGGCGGCGCTGTCGCTCCTCATGCGCTCGGGGAGGATGACCGACGGTCCGGCCGTGCACATCTGAGCCCGCCCGGCGGGGCTCCGGCCCCGCCGCGCGCGGGACGGCGGGCGCCCGGCGGGACCTCCGCCGAGAGCCCGCCCCGCGCGGACCGGGCCGGGACGGGACGGCGGTCCCCGCCCGGCCCCGCCGGCTCAGGTGGTGTAGTCGGCGTTGATCCGGATGTAGCCCTCGGTCAGGTCGCAGCCGTAGGCGGTGAACTCCCCGCCGCCGATCCCCAGGTCGACGCCGATCAGGACCTCGTCGCCCTTCATGTGCTGCGAGGCGCGCTCCAGGACCTCGTCCGAGGGCTCGGCGGGGTAGGTCTCCACGTCGCCGAAGACGATCCGCACGTTCTCCGGCAGGATGTCGGTCTCCTCCTCGCACTTGCCGACGGCCATCGCCACCCGGCCCCAGTTCGGGTCGGCGCCGTGCACGGCGGTCTTGACCAGGGGCGAGTTCACGACGGCCTTGGCGACGACCTTGGCCTGCGCGTCGTCGCGCGCACCGGTGACGCGCACCTCCAGGAGCTTGCCCGCGCCCTCGCCGTCCGAGGCGATCATGCGCACCAGCTTCAGGGCCACCTCGTACAGGGCGGCCTCGAAGGCGGCGGTGTCCACCGGACCCGCCAGCCCGTTCGCGAACACCGCCGCCGAGTCGCTGGTCGAGGTGTCGGTGTCGATGCTCAGCGCGTTGAACGTCCGGTCCACCACCCTGCGGAACACCTCGTCGAGCACCGGCTGCTCCAGCTCGGCGTCCGTGAAGAACCAGGCCAGCATGGTCGCCATGTTCGGCTCGATCATGCCGACGCCCTTGGCGATGCCCGTGACGGTGGCGCCGCCCACCCGGGCGGAGGCGGCCTTGGGGTGGGTGTCGGTGGTCATCATCGCGCCCGCCGCGCGGTCCAGGTCCGCCGGGGGGAACTCCGCGGGCAGCCCCTCCAGGTGGGCGCGCACCTTCTCCATCGGGTAGGGGCGCCCGATCACACCGGTCGACGCGACCAGGATCTCCTCGGGGGCCACCCCGGCGGCGCGGGCCACGCCCTCCTGCAGCTCGCGGGCGTGGTCGTCGCCGACCCGGCCGGTGGCCACGTTCGCGTTGCGGGCGATCACGGTGACGCCGCGCGCCCGGCCGTCCGCGGCCGTCCTGCGGCTGAGCAGCACGCTCGGCCCGGCGAACCGGGACCTGGTGAACACGGCCGACACGTTCGCGGGGACCTCCGACACGACCGCGAAGAAGTCGTCCTTCGGGTCCTTGATCCCGATGTTTCCGGCCACGCCGCGGAATCCGGCGGGTACGGGGGTCTGGCTGCTCATGGTCCTCCTCGGGGCTTCTCCGGCGCCACACTACTCCGCGGCCCCGCGGCCGGACGCGCCCCGTGCCCCGGTCCGCGCCCTCGCGGACACGGGGCCGCATTACGGTCTTGACCTGCACGGGTTTCGTCCTGTGTCCCTTGGGCGACCGTGTGACAACGACCGGATAACGGGGTATCCGCCGAGGGGGAGCAGACCGGGGGGAGACGTGTTGTGCGTGATGGTGACTGGCTCACGGAGACCGGGGCGCGGATCCGCGGCGTCCTGAAGGTGATGGTGGACGCCGGATGGCTGCCCGGCGGCGCCGCCGTCATCGGCACCGGCGGCATGTGGGAGTTCGTCGCGGTGGGGCGGACCGACGGCGAGAGCGACACCGCTCCGGACGTCGCCTACGACGTGGCGAGCCTGACGAAGGTGATGGCGACCTGGCCCCTGGTCGGCCGGGCGGTCGCCGAGGGGGTGCTGGACCTGGACGCCCCCATGTCCGAATACCTGGACGCGGAGGGGCTGCCGGGCGCTTCGGTGACCACGCGCCAGATCCTCACCCACACGGCCAGGCTCAACCCGGTGACGTGGCTGGAGCGCTACGTGGGCGCCGACCAGGACCTGGCCGAGGCCATCCTCGCCGATCCGCTGGAGGAGCCCGGGTACCGCTACGTCGACCGGGGGTTCATCCTGCTCGGCCTGCTCCTGGAACGCCTCTACGACACCGGCCTGGACCGGCTCGCCGGCGACCTCTGGGACGAACTGGGGATGCGCTCGACCGCCTACGGGCCGCTGGCGCGGTCACCGGCCGTGGCGCCCACCGAGCGCCGCCTGCCGGGCGCCGCGCCCGCCTGGGGCGTGGTGCACGACGAGGCGGCGGCGCTGATGGGCGGTGTGGCGGGGCACGCGGGCGTGTTCTCGACCGCCATCGACCTGGGCGCGTACGCCCGGGAGGTGCTGCGGCTCCACGGGGGCGGGTCCGGCCCCGTGCCCTCGCCGTTCGTGCGGGAGAGCTGGCAGCCGCACGTCGACGCCGGTCAGCGCCTGTGGCGCGGGCTCGGCTGGCTGATCACCCCCGAGGGGGTGGTCCACCACAACGGGTTCACGGGGACGAGCCTGTTCCTGCACCCGGAGAGCGGCCGGTACGTGGGCGTGCTCACCAACGCCGTGCACTACGGGCGCGACCGGGTCGGGCTGGGGGATCTGCGCTCGGCGGCGCGCTCGGCGCTCACGCCCCAGGCCCACGGATCGCCGCCGTGAGCTCCCCGAGCAGTTCCGCCAGCCCGG
The DNA here is from genome assembly GCF_053616335.1 of Nocardiopsis sp. NPDC055824. Classification (NCBI taxonomy): domain Bacteria; kingdom Bacillati; phylum Actinomycetota; class Actinomycetes; order Streptosporangiales; family Nocardiopsidaceae; genus Nocardiopsis; species Nocardiopsis sp. NPDC055824. Next base: position 10,477 of record NZ_JBSHDN010000088.1, on the reverse strand, counting down.
CGGGGCCGGGCACGACCAGGTCGGCGGCCTCGGCCACCGCGGTCACCTCGTCGGAGGAGGAGCACACGGTCAGACCGGGCAGGCCCTTCCCGCGCAGGGCGGCCACGGCCCCGAAGGCGGGCAGGTCGCCGAGGTCGTCCCCGGCGTAGAGCACCGTGCCCGCACCGGTCTCCTCGACCAGCGCGGTGAGCGTCGCACCCTTGTCCACACCCTGTGGACGGAGCTCGACCACCATCCGCCCCGGCTCCAGCCGGAGGTCCGCCCGCTCGGCCAGCTCCGCCAGGGCGGGGGCGACCAGGGCGAGCGCGCCGTCGGGATCGGCGGTGCGCCGCGTGTGCACGCTCAACGACCGGCCCTTGTCCTCGATCCAGGTGCCCTCCGGCGCGCCCACCCGTGCGAGCAGGCCGGGAAGCTCCTCCCGGACGAGGGCCACGCCGGGCGGCGGGTCGGCGGCCAGGACCTCTCCGCCCTCCCAGCGCTCGGCGCCGTAGTGGCCGAGCACGGTGATGCCGGGGACCCGCTCCAGCCCGCCCATGGCGACCGCCGCGGCGGCGGGCCGCCCGGTGATGATCGCGACCGAGCCGATCAGCCCGGCCAGGTCGGCGAGCGTGTCGACGATCCCCGGGTAGGGCGCGGACTCGCGCGGGTCGTCCACGATCGGTGAGAGCGTGCCGTCGAAGTCGAAGGCGGCCAGGGCGCGTCCGGGGTCGGTGACGAGGGCGTCGAGCGCGGCGCGTCCGGCGTCCGTGCTCGGTCGGGGCAGGGTCATGGAGGGCCTTTCCGGTGGGGCCGCGCACGGGGGCGGGGCGGGCGGATCAGGGCGGGTGGAGCGCCGGAGAGCCGGAGGGCCCGTGCGCCCGGTCCGGGCCGGGGCCGCGGTGACGGGAGTCCCGGTCTGCGGCGGGATCCCCGGCGGCGGTCGGCGTCCCCGGCCGGGGAGGGGCGGTGCGCCGGGATCGGCCGGTGCGACACGCCCGGGGGATCCGGTGGAGAACGCTGCCCGCGGGGTGAGGTCGTCGCCCCGGGCGGGTACCGCGTTCACGTGACCGAAAAGAGAAGGCGGAAGGGGCTCAGAGCTGGATGCCCAGCTGACGTGCGTTGCGCTGGCGGCGGCGGTCGGCGCGCAGCCGGCGCAGGCGCTTGACCGTCATCGGGTCGAACGCCAGGGCTTCGGGGCGTTCCACCAGCCCGTTCAGCAGTTGGTAGTAACGGGTCGCGGAGAACCCGAACTCGTCACGGATCGCCTGCTCCTTGGAGCCCTCGAACTTCCACCACTGGCGTTCGAAGGCGAGGATGCGCTGTTCGCGTTCGGCGAGGGCCGACTGACCGTCTCCGGTCGGACCGATATTCGGCATGGGACACCCCCTGGACGGGAAATTGGTTTGTCCGGATCGGCGCGACTCATGCTAGCGACTCGACATGCCGTATGCGGACCCGAAAACACAGGACTGGCAGCAGGGATACAGTTACGTTCTCTACCCCTGGGGTCACTTGTCCACGCCTGAATCCTGTGCTCATGACAGGATTGGGGAGGTCCGGGGAGGGCCGCGTGGAACGTCGACCGCATCGTTCGAGGGAGCCAGACGTGCTCGGGGGCAACAGTCGTGACAGGACACACACACGCCATGTTCTTGGTGGGACCGCCGCGGCCTGCGCGGCCGTCGCCGTCCTCGGCCTGACGGCGGTCCCCGCCGCGGCCGATGGCCAACCGGACCTGAGCCCGGAGCAGTGGGGCCTCCAGGCGCTCGGGGCCCGGGAGCTCTGGGAGGAGACCCAGGGCCAGGGCATCACCGTGGCGCTGCCCGGGATCGCCGTCTACGAGGACCACCCCGACCTGGTGGACAACGTCACGGTCGACACGCAGTTCGGTGAGGACGGCGACCGGGACGAGGGCAGCGGCGCCGCCGCCCTGGTCGCGGGGCACGGCCACGGCATGGACGCCGACGGCGGCGTGCTGGGGGTGGCGCCCGCCTCCGAGCTCCTGGTGCTGCCCACCGGGAACGAGCTGCCCGCCGCCATCCGCTTCGCCGCGGAGGAGGGCGCCCAGGTCATCCTGCTCCCGGAGACCGACGCGTCGGTGGACCTGACCGGCGCCACCCAGGACGCGGTCCGCAACGGCGCCCTGGTCGTGGGCCCGGCCGGGGGCCGTGACGACGCGAACGTCCTCACGGTCGCCGGCACCGCCGAGAGCGGCGAGCTCATCCCGGGCTCGCCGGAGGCCGCGGGCGTCGGGCTGACGGCCCCCGGGGCCGACCTGGAGACCGCCGGACCCGACATGGGGCAGGTCCAGGTGACCGGCACCCCGTACGCCGCCGCCATGGCGGCCGGCGCTGCCGCGCTCCTGCGCGCGGACTTCCCGCAGCTGCGCCCCGAACAGGTCCGCGAGGCCCTGGTCGAGGGCGCCCAGCAGGGTCCCGGAGGACTGCCCGCCCTGCACCTGCCCAGCGCGCAGACGCAGGCGGCCGGGATCGCGCAGGACATCCCCCTCATCGACGAGGAGCTCGTGAACGAGGGGGAGGAGTCCGGGGGAGTGCCCGTCTGGGCGTGGTTCGTCACCGTCGGCGCCGTCGTGGTCCTCGGGGTCGTCCTGCTGGTCGTCTGGATCCGCCGCAGCACGGCCGACCCCTACGGGGTGGAGGCCGAGCGCCGCGAGGAGGACGAGCAGATCGCCGCCGAGCGGGCCGCCGAGGCCGGTCCCGCGAGCCGCCGCAAGCCGAGGGGCGGCCGCCGCCGCAAGACGCGCGGCGACTGATCCGGGCCGACGCCCGCCGTGCCCGCGCCCGCCCCCGCCCGGGGGCGGGCGCCGGTGTGTCCGGGCGCCTTTGGGGGGCGAGGAGGATCGCTGCAGGCGGGTGGACCAAGTACACCGGAAAGCGGCAACGGGCTGATCAGCGGGGTAGGTAGAGGCCATGGGCAAGCGCACCGAGAGCCGCGACGCCTAGGTCGTGTTGTGTGGATTCTTCCGGGCTCGCGTCCACCAGGCTGCCTCTCGCTGCGCCTCTGCGCTCGTTAAGCACAACCAGGCTGAACTTCGCACATCGGCTTGCGAGAGATGGCCTGGACGGCCGCTCGCCGACCCGAAAGCCTCCAAAAAACACTCCCGAAGTACCCGCACGGCTGTCCAGGACATCCTGAAAATCCCCGGTTCTGCTGTCGGTGCCTGCCGCTACGTTGTGGGCAGCGGCAGGACGCGCACGCCGAGCGGGCCTCGACCGATCGACGGAACACGGTTCTCACGTCGCATTCTTCAATAACCTTCTTCGCCCCAGCCCCGGAACGGGAAACGACGATCGTGATCGAGAACCTCAGCGCCGCCCCTCTCGGTCCCCGGCTGACCACACCGGACCAGTGGCGCGAACACCTGGACGCACACATCGCCGAGGCCGCGGCCGTCGGCAGCCAGCCCGACCGCTGGCTCGGCAGCGCCCCGGCTACGGCCGAGGAGGTGGAGCAGGCCGAAAGGCGGCTGGGCCTTCAGGTCTCCCTGCCCCCCTCATACCGGGCCTTCCTACAGGTGACCAACGGCTGGGACGACGCCGGAGGGTGGATCGAGAGCGTCGATTCACTGGACGAACTCCAATGGCTGGGCGAGTACTCAGGGCTCTACGCCGAGTACTGCGAAGAGAACGACGACGAGTACTCCCTGCTGCTGGGCGCGGCTCTGAAGGTCAACCACGGTCCGGACTTCTGGCTCCTGTGCGCGAACGAGGTGAGGCCGGACGGAGAGTGGTCCGCTTACGAGTTCATGCCGGGGCTGTGGCAGTTCACCAAGGTCGCCTCGTTCGCGGACCTGTGGCATTTTCACCACTCCGAGCTCCGCAAGGCGGAGTGAGCGAGCGCTCTCCTGGGCCGGCCCGGAGACAACGCGGGGCGGGCCGCCCTGCGAGCGGGCGCACCGGGCGCCGGCCGGAGCCAGGAGGCGACCATGTACCGATCCAAGGGCGGCCCGTCCTCGGGGTTGCGCCACTGCGACCGGGACCCGCTCGGCCCGGCCCCGAGGTAGTGCTGGCGCTGTTGTTTCCGGTAGCACTTCAGCGCGAGCACCACCGCGAACAGCTCCTCGGGGGTGTTGGTCAGCCCATTGCCGCTTTCCGGCGTACTCGGTCCGCCCCCCAGAGAGCGCCAGAGACCCTACGTGGCCTGGCCATCAGGGATCCCCCTGGCGGCGGCCCCGGGGGAACCGGGGACGGAACCAGGGAAATTCCTGATCCGCGGCACTGCGGACCGGGGGTACGGTCGCGCCTGAGTGACGCATGCACGGATGAGCCCCTGATCCATCCGCCTCCGCGCCGACCTCGCTCCCGACACCCCGAAAGAATCCGATGCGTCCGACGCCCCTGCTCTGCCTGCTGCTGGCCATATCGGCCCTCCTCACCGTGGCGGCTCCCGCCCACGCCCGGGACGGCTTCGACCCGGCAGAGGTGGACGCGTTCGTCACCGCCTACCTCGACCGCCACGGCCTACCGGGGGCCGCCGTCGCCGTGGTCAAGGACGGCGAGACCGTGCATGAGGCGGGCTATGGCGAGGATGCTGAAGGCCGACCGATCACCGAGCACACCCGGCTGCGCATCGGCTCCGCCTCCAAGTCGATCACGGCCTTCGCCGTGCTGCGGCTTGTGGACGAGGGCCGTGTGGACCTCGACGCGCCTGCGGCACGGTACCTGCCCGACGCCGCACCTGACGGCGTCACCGTCCGCCAGCTCCTCTCCCACGCCTCGGGGCTGCCCAACCCCACCGTTGTCGGCCCCGCACGGTCACTGGAAGAGGGCGTCGCCGGCATCGAGGGCCTGCCCCCGGCAGCCGAACCCGGCACCTCCTACCTCTATAGCAACCTCAACTACTGGATGGCGGCGCTCATCGTGGAGCGGGTCTCCGGCCGGGACTTCACCGACCACCTCGCCGAGGAGGTCTTCACCCCTCTGGGGATGGAGGACACCGTCGCCACCACCACCACGCGCGACCCCGTCGACGGGCTCTCCAGGGGGCACATCACCGCCTACGGTGGCGCCTTCCCTGCGCCCACCCCGGAAGCGATGAACAGCGGAGCCGGCGGAGTGGTGAGCACGTCGCACGATATGGCGGCCTGGCTCGCCATGCAGCAGCGGGAGGGGATCGGCCCGGACGGGCGGCGCCTGCTATCGGCCTCTCTCATCGAGGAGTCCCACACGGAGCAGCCCTCAACCACACGGGCGGGGCTCGGCTGGAGGCACAGCGGACCGCAGGTGACACCCGCGCGGATCTCGCACAGCGGCATCGTCTCCGGCTACAACGCCCAGCAGGACCTGGTACCCGGCAGCGGCTACGGCGTCGTGGTCCTGCTGAACAGCTTCACCCCCTCCCGTGAGAACGCCTACGAGATCAGTTCCGGCATCATCGACCTGACCGAGGACCGCACCACCGATCCCGGAAGGGCAACGGCGACCGTGATCGACCTGGTCCTCGGCGGGGTCACCGTCACCGTCGTGGCATTGGGCGCCCTTGGCCTGTGGCGATCTCGGCGGTGGGCCGCGCGCCGCGCCGCCTGGCCCGCTTGGAGGTTCGCCCTGCGCTTGCTTCCCCAGTGCGTCGCCCCGGCGTTGGCGGTGTTCCTGTTTTTCGTCGCTCCCGCACTTCAGGACAACAGCTACGTCCCGGTGGACGTCTTCTGGCTATTCCCCGCACTCGCGGTCCTGGTGGGCGCCCTCGGAGTTGTGGGAGCAGGGCTCACCACCGCGCGGGCGGCGGCACGGATCCGCACCGGGGCGACAGTGCGCCGGTAGGCGCGTGGAGGGCCGCGCCGGAGCCGGGGCCCGAGGGCGCGCGGGCCCCCGCGGAGCCCTCCCGGAAGGCCCTTCCGGCCCTTCGGGGCGAGAAGCGTCGCCGCTCGTCACACCCGGCCCACAGCCCGTGATGTGACGTCTGCGCGTGCATATGTAAGCACGCTCGGACGCTCTTGACGCGGGCTCCCAGGGGGACAAGGCTTTGGAGAATGTCTCCCCTCGAAGCATCGCCGTTGCCCTCACGAGGTGCTCCGCCGGTCGCCTCCCCCGACTCCCGCAACCTCGTCAACGGCCGCGTCCACATCTCCCAGTACGACGCCAAGTGGCCCTACCTGTTCAAACGCGAGTCGGAGAAGGTCCGCGCAGCCCTCGGCGACCGCGTGCTCCTCTTCGAGCACGTCGGATCGACCGCGGTCCCCGGCATGGCCGCGAAGCCGTGCGTCGACCTGCTGCTGGTCGTCGCCGACCCCGCCGACGAGCCCTCCTACCTGCCCGACCTGCTGGCCGCCGGCTACTCCGTGGTGATCAGGGAGCCCGACTGGTACGAGCACCGGGTCCTCAAGGGGCCGGACATCAACCTCAACCTGCACGTGTTCGGTGAGGGCTGCGAGGAGGTGGAGCGGATGCGCCTCTTCCGGGACCACCTCATCGCCGACGCCGGGGCGCGCGAACGCTACACCGCGGTCAAACGCGAGCTGGCCGAGCGCACCTGGGACCGCATCCAGGACTACTCCGACGCCAAGACCGCCGTCGTGGAGCAGCTCCTCGACGAGGCGCGGGCGCGGCGGACGGCGTCCCCGGGCGACTGATCCGCGCGGCGCGGGGCGCGAACCCGTGCGGAGCGCCCCGCCGGCCCCCTCCGGCAGGCCGCCGGTCCTCAGCAGGCCGCCCCGGGCCCCGACGACGGGCCCCGGCCGGGACGGAGGCGCTCTGCGGCCCCGTCGGGCGTCCGGGCCCCGGGGGCCCGCGCCCCAGGACCCGCGCCGTCCGCCCCGGAATCCGCACCCGGGGGCCTCTCGCGGTCCGGCCCGGGGCCGCTGGACGCGTCCACCGCCCCCGGATGCCCCTACGGACGTCGAGCAGCTTGAGCGAGGCCGTTGTCGACGGGACTGCGGGCGGTGGCCGTGGCACGGCCTGGCCGCGTCAGTCCAGGGACCGCAGCTGGTCCTGGAACCACCGGCGCGGCGGCAGGGCCACGGCGGCCTCCGCCAGCCCCTCACGGCGCTTGCGACGCTCGTCCCCGGGCATCGACAGGGCGCGGTGCAGCGCCTCCGCGGTCTCCAGCGTGTCGTAGGGGTTGACCAGCAGGGCGTGCCGCCCCAGCTCGTCGGCGGCGCCGGCCTCGCGCGAGAGCACCAGCACCGCGTCGCGCTCCGACAGCACCGGCCCCTCCTTGGCCACCAGGTTCATGCCGTCCCGGGTCGGGTTGACCAGCAGGACGTCGGCCATCTGGAACGACGCCAGCGACCGCGGGTAGTCGTCGTTGACCTCCAGCACCAGCGGCGTCCACTCGGGGGTCGCGAACTCCTCGTTGATCTCCTTGGCGGTCCGCATCACCGCGTCGGTGTACTCGCGGTACTCGGGCACGTCCCCGCGGCTCGGGTAGGCGAACGCCAGGTGCGTCACCCGGCCCCGCCACTCCGGGTGGGAGGTCAGCAGCTCCCGGTACGCCTCCAGCCCGCGCACGATGTTCTTGGACAGCTCGGTGCGGTCCACCCGCACGATGAGCCGGGTGTCGCCGACGGCCTCCCGCAGGGTCTCGCGGCGCGCGGCCACGGCCGGCTCGGCGGCGCTCGCGCGCAGCCCCTCCTCGTCCGCGCCGAGCGCGTGCACGCCCACCCCGACCAGCCGGCCGCCGTACTCCACGGTGCGCCGGGCGAAGTCCACCTCCGCGCGCAGGATCTCCGCGCAGCAGCGCAGGAACGCGTCCGCCCAGCGGGGGCTCAGGAAACCGATCCGGTCCGCGCCGAGCATGCCCTCCAGCAGCTCGCGGGCGACGTGCCCGGGCAGCATCCGGAAGTACTCCGGCGGCGCCCACGGCGTGTGCGAGAAGTGCGCGATGCGCAGGTCGGGACGGCGGGTGCGCAGGATGCGCGGCACCAGCGCCAGGTGGTAGTCCTGCACGGCCACGCGGGCGCCGTCCGCGGCGCCGGTGACCAGGGCCTCGGCGAACGCGTTGTTGTAGGCGGTGTAGTCGTCCCACTGCCGTCGGAACTCCGAGCCGAACGACGGCTTGTTCGGGATGTCGTACAGCATGTGCTGCACGAACCACAGGGTCGAGTTGGCGACCCCGGTGTAGGCGCCCTGGAAGGTCCGCTCGGGGATGTCCAGCATGTGGACCCGCATGCCGCCGAGGTCGTGCGCGCGGTCCAGCCTGGCCCCGGGCGCCTCCTCCGCCGCCCGCCTGTCGGCGTCGGACAGGGCGGCGCACACCCAGAGGCTGTCGATCTCCGTGGCGACGGAGATCATGCCGGACACGAGTCCGCCCCCGCCCCGACGCTGTTCCAGGGAACCGTCGTCGGCGGTGGAGAAGGACACCGGTCCCCGGTTGGAGGCGATGAGGATCTGGGCCTTGTCCACGTGGTCGTCCTCTCGAAGGTGCGGATGGGCCGTCGCCGCCGCCGGGGCGGTCGGGCGCGGCCTGCGCGGAAGCGGATCGCACCTTATGTCTCGCCGGTCGACAGCCGCCCCAAACCCCTCCGGGGCCGACGGTGCCGGGCGTCACGCTCCCGAAACAGGCCACGCGCGCCCCCGGCGCGCCGACCGGCGACGTCTCAGCATGTGAGCGGGTTAGTGTTACCCGGATCACCAGCCGTGGAAAACCGGCCGACGAGTCCGTTACAGTGACCGTGCGGATCCGACAGGACCGCCCACAACTTCATATTGCTCATCCAGAGGGGTGGAGGGACCGGCCCTGCGAAGCCCCGGCAACCATCCCAGCACGCACTACTCACGAACCCGTGAGGCGGCTGGGGCAGGTGCCAACTCCGGCCTGGGGACAAGGTGTCCGCCAGGGAAGATGAGGGGAGACGCCTCGCCATGGCGATCACTGCCGCCGAACCCACCTCCGTCCGCGCCTTCGGCCCCGGAACCGCGCTCTCCTGTCGCGAATGCGGCCGGCGCTACGAACTCACCCCCAAGTTCGCCTGCGAGTTCTGCTTCGGCCCCCTCGAGGTGGCCTACGAGTTCGGTGACGTCACCCGCGCCGACATCGAGAGCGGCCCCAACAGCATCTGGCGCTACCGCTCCCTCCTCCCGGTCCCGGACAACGTGGCCGAGCTGCCCAACATGGCCCCCGGCCTGACCCCGCTGGTGAAGGCCGACCGCCTCGCCGCCGAGCTGGGCATCGACTCCCTGTACGTCAAGGACGACTCCGGCAACCCGACGCACTCCTTCAAGGACCGCGTGGTCGCCATCGCGGTCGAGGCGGCGCGCACCTTCGGCTTCACCACCCTGTCCTGCTCCTCCACGGGCAACCTGGCCGGCGCGGTCGGCGCCGCCGCCGCGCGCGCCGGGTTCGACTCCTGCGTGTTCATCCCCGCGGGGCTGGAGGAGGCCAAGGTCGTCATGGCCGCCGTCTACGGGGGCAAGGTCGTCGCCATCGACGGCAACTACGACGACGTCAACCGCTTCTGCTCCGAGCTGATCGGCGACCCGGCCGGCGAGGGCTGGGGGTTCGTCAACGTCAACCTGCGCCCCTACTACGGCGAGGGCTCCAAGACGCTGGCCTACGAGATCGCCGAGCAGCTCGGCTGGCAGCTGCCGGAGCAGATCGTCGTCCCGATCGCCTCCGGCTCCCAGCTCACCAAGATCGACAAGGGCTTCCGGGAACTGGTCGAGCTCGGCCTGGTCGAGGACCGCCCGTACCGGATCTTCGGCGCCCAGGCCACGGGCTGCTCCCCGGTCGCGCAGGCATGGGAGAAGGGCATCGACGTCATCCAGCCGGTCAAGCCCGACACCATCGCCAAGTCGCTGGCGATCGGCAACCCGGCGGACGGGCCGTACGTGCTCGACATCGCCCAGCGCACCGGCGGCTCCGTGGAGCACGTGGGCGACGACGAGATCGTCGACGCCATCAAGCTCCTCGCCCGCACCGAGGGCGTGTTCGCCGAGACGGCGGGCGGCGTCACCACGGGCGTGCTCCGCAAGCTGGTGCGCGAGGGCAGGCTCGACCCGAAGGCGCGGACCGTGGTGCTCAACACCGGGGACGGGCTCAAGACCCTCAACGCGGTGGACGCCGGCGTGACGGCCACGATCAAGCCGTCCCTGAGCGCGTTCACCGACGCGGGCCTCGTCTGACCGCCGCTCCGCAAGCACAGTCCGTCCCGGCGGGGCCGTGCGACGGCCCGCCGACCCACAGCAGAAGGAAGAACACCGCCATGAGCGCCAGCGTCCGCGTCCCCACCATCCTGCGCACCTACACCGACGACGCCTCCGAGGTCGAGGCGAAGGGCAGCACCCTCGCCGAGCTCCTGGACGACCTGGAGGCCAACTACCCGGGCATCCGCGCCCGCATCCTCGACGACAACGGCAAGGTGCGCCGCTTCGTCAACGTGTACGTCGGAGACGAGGACGTGCGCTTCGAGAAGGGCCTCCAGACCGAGATCGCCGACGGCGCCAAGGTCTCCATCATCCCGGCCGTCGCCGGGGGCTGCTGACCGCTCGCCGCGCGCCGTCCCGGCGCCGCCCGCCACCGCCCGCGAGGGGGCGGCCCGGCC
>NZ_JBSHDN010000087.1:0-26860 GCF_053616335.1 Nocardiopsis sp. NPDC055824 | reverse complement strand
CGACCGTACCGGTCGCGGGGGCGTGGTCGGCCGGATCCGGCCCGGGTCAGTCCCGGGCGAGGACGGGGTCGGCCCACACAGGGTGGACGCTGTAGTCGTCGCTCTCCACCTCGAGGCGCAGGCGCAGGGCGTTGCGCACGTCCACCTCGATCTCCAGGGGCTCGCCCAGGCCCAGGGTCTCGGTGAGCTGCGGCTCCCCGTCCACGTGGACGATGAACGTGGTGGCGGCGTCCGCCCGCGAATCGTCCTGCACCCCGATGACGGCGGTGAAGGTGGTCCAGTTGCGGCCGAGGTCGTAGTCGACCCAGCCGGTGCACTCGGTGTACTCGGACTCCGCGCAGGCGCCGGGCGCCAGCGCCCGCGTGTACACCTGGCCGTCGACCTGCGCACGGCCCGTCTCCGGCTCCCAGCTCCCCTCCTGGTCGACGGAGACCACCTGCGTGAGCAGGGTGGTGTCCCCGCCGTTCGGGGCGCCGGACGCCACGTCCCCGCTCGGGTCGGTGTCGCCCGGAACCGGCCCGGTCTCCTCCTCGGCGGGCTCGGAGGCGGTGCCCGCCCCGTCGCTCCCGGACGGTTCCGGTTCCCCCGCTCCCGCTCCGTCCGGCTCCTCTGCGGCCGCGGTCGCGGAGGCTATCCGGACCATGACGTAGTAGGTGCCGGCGGAGCCCGCGAGCATGGCCAGGACGATGACGACCGCCAGCCCGATCAGCTTGGGCTTGCGCGACTTCCGCCGGGCGGGCGCCGCGGCGTCCGCGGGCGCGTGGGCCGCGGGGGCGAAGGCTCCGGTGGCCTCGGGGCGCGGGGGGACGCTCCAGCCGGGCCGGGAGCCGGCCGGCGCCTGGTGGGGCGGGTGGGCCGGGCCCGAGTGGGCGCCGGCCCCCGGCTGTGCGCCGCCGGCGGGCGGACGCCGGTTCGGCATGCCCTGTGCCGGTGCGCCGGGGTGCGGCCCGGTCTGCCCCGGCCTCCGGGGCGCCGGGCCCTGCCCCGTTCCCCGGGGGCCGCCGACGGGCGGTTGCGCCGCCTGGGACCGCTGGGGCCCCGGGGCGGCCTGGGGCGCGCCGCGCAGCCCGCCGACGGGGCGCGGGGGCATGTCGTCGGCGTCCGGCACCGACGGGCCGGACGGGGCCGGGGCGGACGCCTGCGCGGCGGGCGCCTCCGGGGGCGCGGACGGCCCCTCGGTGCCGGGCCGCTCCTGCTGCGGGGACGGGCCTCCGGCCGGGGCGCTCACCGGGGGCGGGCCGGAGAACCGGGCGCCCTGCGGCGGCGCGGCCCCCTCGGCGGCGGAGTCCTCGGCCCGCGGGACCGACGCACGGTCGTCCGGCGCGCCGGGCGCGTCCCCGGCGGAGGACTCCGGCGCGGACGGCTCCGCGGCCCCGTGGGGGGTCTCGGTCACGGCCGCTGCCAGGACGGCGTCGCCCGGGTCGGACGCCGGCCCGGTCCACGGCGCCGACGTGGCCAGCGACCGCAGGGCCCGGATCCAGTCCGCGGCCTCGGGGCGGTCGCCCGGTTCGGCCGAGAACATGGCCATGACGAGCTCGCGCTGCCGCTCCCCCGCGTTCGCGACCAGGGGCAGCGCGCCGAAGCGCTCGCGCAGCTGCTCGGGGGCGGGCGGCGGGTCCTCCCCGGTGAGGGTGAAGTAGGCGATGGCGCCGAACGCGTACCGGTCCGTGGCCGCCGAGTACTCGCCGGTGAAGATCTCCGGGGCCGCGTACCCGGGGGTGAACCAGGGGCGGGCGGTCATGTGGCGGGCGGCGATCCGGCTCAGCCCGAAGTCGACCAGCGTCGCCTGGCCCTCGTCGCTGATCATGACGTTGCCGGGCGACAGGTCCCCGTGCACCACCACCCGCTTGGAGGGGGTGGCGCGGCCGGAGTGCAGCACGTCCAGCACCAGGGCGACCTGCTCCAGGTAGCGCAGCGCCTCCCGCTGGCCGCGCGGCCCCTCCACCGCGTGCTCGGCCCGCCAGTCGCGCAGGTCCACGCCCTGGACGTAGTTCATGACCAGGTAGAGGGCGCGGTCGGTGTACTCGCCCGATCCTTCGGCCGGGTGTTCCGGGGCGCCCTCGAAGTGCTCGCGGACGCCGACCACCCCGAGCCGGTTGATGAAGCGCAGCAGCTCCGCCTGCTCGCCCCACCTGGCGCTGAGCTCGGCGAACTGCTCCTCGTTCGCGGTCACGTCGGAGTTGAGGACCTTGACCACGACGGGCTCGGTCTGTCCCGCCAGGGTCACCTCGGCGAGGTAGAGGGTGGCCTCGCCGCCGCGGCCCACCGATCGCACCAGGCGGTACTTGTCCGGTTGGGTGTCCGGACCGACGTAGAGATGAAGGCTCACTCTCTGACACTCATTCCACACGGGGGGTAGGCGCTTCTGGGGCGCAGGGGATCCCGCCCTCGGGCGGGAGACCACAGTAACGCGGTCGGATGTACTCTTACGCCCTGTACGACCGGAAGGCCGTAAGTGGCCGCCGGCCGTCTCGCGCGCGAACACGGACGGGGGCCGCGGTGACCGGAGAACGGGTCCTCGGCGGTCGCTACCGCCTGCTCTCCCTCCTGGGCCGGGGCGGGATGGGCGAGGTCTGGCGGGCCGTCGACGAACTCCTGGACAGGCATGTGGCCGTCAAGCTGATCCGGCCCGGCCGGGCGGGGTCCGAGGAGGTCTCCGCGCGGTTCCGCCGCGAGGCGCGGATCACCGCCCGCCTGGCGGGCCACCCCAACGTGGTGATCCTGCACGACTTCGGCCGGGACGACTCCCCCGGCGCCCCGGGCTCGGTGTACGCGGTCATGGAGCTGGTGTCCGGGCGCTCCCTGACGGCGGTCCTGCGGGAGAGCGGCCCGATGCCGGTGCCGCGCGCCGCCGACCTGGTGTCGCAGGCCGCGTCGGGCCTGGGGGCGGCCCACGCGGCGGGGGTCGTGCACCGGGACGTGAAGCCGGGCAACCTGATGGTGGTCGGGGAGGGCTCCGGGGGCGGCACCGTGAAGGTGCTGGACTTCGGGATCGCCGCCATCACGGCGGCCACCCAGAGCCGCCGCATCACCCAGACGGGCCAGGTCATCGGCACACCCCTGTACATGCCGCCCGAGCAGGTCCGCGGCGAGCAGGTCGAGCGGTCCGGCGACCTCTACGCCCTGGGCACGATCCTGTACCAGCTGCTGACGGGGCGTCCCCCGTTCCACTCCGACAACCCGCTGGCCGTGCTGCGCATGCACCTGGTCGACACCCCCGTGGCCGCAGCCGAACTGCGCCCGGAGGTTCCGGCGCCGCTGTCGGAACTGGTGGCGTCGATGCTGGCCAAGCGCCCGGAGGACCGGCCCGCGAGCGCCGAGGACGTGCGGGACCGGTTGGCGCCCTTCCTCCCCTCCCGCACCGAGCGGCCGTCCCGGCCGCGGTCCCTGCCGGGGCCGGTCGGCCCGGTCCCGGTCCCGGGCACCCGGCCGTACACGCGGGCGGGGACCACCCGCCCGGAGACGGTCGGCCCGGAGGAGCCCGCGCGCCTCCTGGCGCTGGTGGAGGAGGCCCGCGCTCCCGCCGACACGGGGCAGTTCGCGGCGGCCGCGCGGGAGCTGCGCGGACTGCTGCCCCGGCTGCGGGCGACGTTCGGCCCCGACCACCAGGACACCCTGCGGGCACGCCGCCAGGAGGCGTACCTGACCGGCAAGAGCGGGGAGCACCGGCGGGCGGTGGTCCTCCTGGACGCCCTGCTGTCCGACCTGCTGCGGGTCCACGGGGCCCGGCACCCGGAGACGCTGGCCGTCCGGTACTACCTGGCCACGAACGCGGGGCGGGCGGGCGACCACGCGCTGGCGGCGAGGGTGCACGAGGAGCTGGTGCCCGACCTGGTGGCCGTGCACGGGCCCGGCTCGGAGAGGGTGCTGACCACGCGCCTGTACCTGGCGTTCGAGGTCGGCGAGGCGGGCCGGCCGGAGCGGGCCGTGGAGCTGCTGGAGGAGCTGGTTCCGGACCTGACCCGGCGGCTGGGCGAGGACGACGCCGCGACGCTGCGGGCCCTCCACTACCACGCCGCCTACCTCGGCCACGCCGGACGCCCGGCGGAGGCCGCCCGGCGGTACCACGCGCTGCTCGCCCGGTACACGCGGGTGCACGGCGCCCGGAGCGAGGCGACGGCGCGCATCCGCGCCCACCTGCGCCAGTGGCAGGACCGCTCCCGCCGCTAGGAAGAGGATGCGCTCTGCGCACGAGGCTGCTCCCATCTCAACCGTGGCTCCTGGAGTCGGCCGATCTCCTGCGCGGACACGGGTATTCGCCCTAACCTCTGGACCCATGGGACACGACAACGCTGCTCCGCCGGAGTACGTCTTCCTCGTGGGACGCGAGATCGGCCTGGACGACGACTTCCTTTCTGTCCGCGATCCGACGTTACGTCTGCTGACAGTGGAGCACTTGCCCCTCGGAGTGGAGCTCGGTGTCGCCTTCGCTCTGTTGGAGCCTGGCTGGAGCGATCACACCGTGCATGTACATCTGGAAGTCGTCAGGCCTTCCGGAAACCCAGCCCTCAGTGTGAGCGGAACCATCGACCGGACCTCCTACGGAGGCTCTGGCATCTGGGCGCGAACCCTGCGTGTGCTCGTGGACGAGACCGGAACGTGGACCGTGTGCGCCAGAGCCGGCGAAGTCGTCGCGACACGGGTCGTCGACGTCGTCCTGGAAGCGGTGGAGTAGGTGCCACCCCGTTTCACACAGCACCTCGTGGAGAGGATGCGGCGGCGTCGTATCACGGAGCAGGACGTTCTTGCAGCCCTGGCCCGGCCTCTCATGGAAGTCCACGACGCGGAGAACAACTCCTACAAGCTGTACGGACGCACCGTTGATGGAAGGAAGATCTATGTCGCTGTGCACGACATGAGCTGGGGAACATCCGACCCTGTGATCAAGACGGTGGTGGAAGTATCGTGAAACACATGGCAGCTCCTCGAAAAGTGACCATCGATCAGGAAGCGGACGCCGGCTACCTCACGATCTCCGACGCTCCCGTGGAGAGAACGGCTGACCACGGGGCGTTCGTCGTGGACTACTCCGCCGACGGCAGGCCGGTGGGAATCGAGGTACTGACCTTGGAACGGCCGCTCGACGTGAACGGGGTACTGGAGGTACTGGAGGAGTCCGGTACCGACACGGATGCGGAGACCCGCGAATGGCTGCGGGTCTTCGCTGCCCAAATCACCGACTTCGACGACCACGTCCCCACGCCGTCAGCTGTGCGGGAACAAGGTTCGCGACCATCGCCTGGCGGGGTGCGCTTCCTCACCGTTGCCGAGGTCGCTTCCCTGATGCGCGTGTCGAAGATGACCGTGTACCGCATGGTGCACGCGGGTGTACTGCCTGCCATACGCGTGGCCCGGTCCTACCGGGTCCCAGAGCACGCGGTGCGGAGCTACCTGCGTAACACGAGCGCCGAGCTCAGCGCACGGGGGTGAGATCTATGGGTCGCGAGGAAGCCGATCGTCCGGACGGGGCGTCGATGTCGCTGTCTGCCGCTAGGGTTCTGGCCATGGCCAAGGACCTCAACGAAATCATGGAAGCCGGGTGGGCCAAGGCCCTGGAACCGGTCGCGCCCCAGATCGCCGCGATGGGCGACTTCCTCCGCAGGGAGGTCGCCGAGGGACGCACCTACCTGCCCGCCGGGGACAACGTCCTGCGCGCCTTCCAGCAGCCCTTCGACGACGTGCGCGTGCTCATCGTGGGCCAGGACCCCTACCCCACCCCCGGCAACGCCGTGGGGCTGAGCTTCTCCGTCGCGCCCGACGTGCGCCTGCCCGCGAGCCTGCGCAACATCTACAAGGAGATGCAGGACGACGTCGGCACGACCATGCCCTCCAACGGCGACCTCACCCCGTGGACCGAGCAGGGCGTGCTGCTGCTCAACCGGGTGCTGACGGTGGCCCCCGGCAGTGCCGGGTCGCACCGCGGCAAGGGGTGGGAGGCCGTGACCGAGCAGGCCATCCGGGCACTGGCCGAGCGCGACAAGCCGCTGGTGGCGATCCTGTGGGGACGCGACGCCCGCAACCTGCGCCCGATGATGCCGGGCGTGCCGTGCGTCGAGTCCGCGCACCCCAGCCCGCTGTCGGCGCGCAACGGCTTCTTCGGCTCCCGGCCGTTCAGCAAGACCAACGCGATGCTGGAGGAGCAGGGCGCCAAGCCGGTCGACTGGCAGCTGCCCTAGCGCCACCGGCTCCACCCCTTCCCCTGTCGACCTGCGGACTCGGCGCCTCCCCCGGTGCCGGGTCCGACCGCGTTCCACCCCCTGAAAGCGGAAAGGCCCCCTGGCCATGGCGAAAAGGCTCTCCTACGCGGACGCGCTGAAGATCCTCGGCAAGAACGACTCGGACCTCCTGGACTTCGCGGAGAAGCTGGCCGACGGCGGGCTCGGCCTGGTGGGGGTGCCGGACCTCTTCGGGGCCAGGTCCTACCTGGTCGGCAAGGGACGGCAGGCCGTCGAGGGGATCCGGGACAAGATCTCCGGCGAGAGCCGGATGTCGCGGACCGAGAGGATCGCGGCCGCCCGACGGATCCTCCTGGCCGTCTCCTTCCTGGAGGCGGTCGAGGAGTCCTGGGAGTCGGCCTCGGTGCCGTTCCCCCTGGAGGACCTGCGACCGGCCTCGGAGGGGCAGCTCGCGGTGGTCCTCCAGGGGGATCCGGCCGACCCCGCGCTGCCGGGAGCCCTGACCTCCGCGCACCTCCAGGAGACGGGCGGGGTCGATCAGGGGGACGTGCTCTACCTGGGCGCGGCCGAGGCCTTCGTCCGGGGGATCCCGGGGGCGGCCGCTGCCGCGGAGCACGGGATCACGTCCGTGGACCACCCCTCCCTCCAGCTGCTGGCGCTGGATCTGCCCCGGCGCGCGCACGACCGCTACCGGGAGAACTACCGCAGGCTCGCCTCGGAGATCCCCGAGTTCGGCATGTGGGCGCAGCTCGAGGCGCACGAGCACACGCGCCGGAGCCTGGACACCGGCCTCGGGGAGCTGCACCGGCAGCTCTCGGCGATCGCGTCACGGCGCGGGGTGGACGTCCGGCGCCGGGAGCTGGCCGCCTCCTACCGGGCGGTCCTGCGGCAGCCCGTCCTGAGGACGAACGAGACCGCGCCGGGTCTGGTCCTGCCTCCCCTGGAAGAGGCCTACATCCCGCCGCGCGGCCGGGTAGCGCGGATCCACGGCGGCGCCTCGCCCTCGACCGAGGAGTGGTGGCAGCGGCAGACCCTGTTCGACGACCTCCAGGGGTTCCTCGCCGCCCACCTCGTGCACACGGACAGCACCGGGTTCCCCACCGTCGTCCTCGGCCACCCCGGGGCGGGCAAGTCCAAGTTCACGGAGATGCTCTCCGCCAGGCTCCCCGAGTCCGACTTCCTGCCGATCCGGGTGGAGCTGCGGTCGGTCCTGCCCAACTCCCCCATCCACGTCCAGATCGAGGAGGGGCTGGCCGCCACCCTCCACACCAGGGTGTCCTGGCGCGAACTCGCCGAGTCCGCGGACGGCGCGCTCCCCGTCATCATCCTGGACGGCTTCGACGAACTCCTCCAGGCGACCGGGGTGGACCGCTCCGACTACCTGGAGCGGGTGCAGGAGTTCCAGCTCCAGCAGGAGGCCCTGGGCCGGCCGGTGGTGGTCGTCGTGACCAGCCGCACGGTGGTGGCCGACCGGGCGCGCTTCCCGGAGGGCACCACCGTGATCAGGCTGGAGCCCTTCGACGAGCCGCGGATCGGGCAGATGCTGGAGGTGTGGAACGGGGCGAACGCGCGGGCCTTCGCCTCCTCCGGCCTGGCCCCCCTCACGCCCGGGGTGCTGGCGCCGTACTCGGAGCTGGCCGAGCAGCCCCTCCTCCTGCTGATGCTGCTCGTGTACGACGGCGAGGGCAACGCCCTGCGCCGGGCGGGCGACGCCCTCGGGCAGGGCGAGCTGTACGAGCGGCTGCTGACCATGTTCGCCCGGCGCGAGGTGGAGAAGCACCGCTCGGGGCTGGGCACGCGCGACTTCGCCGCGGCGGTCGAGGACGAGCTGCGCCGCCTGGAGGTCGCCGCCCTGGCGATGTTCACCCGGCGCAAGCAGAGCGTCACCGCGGACGAGCTGGAGCAGGACCTCGCGGTCCTCATGCCCGACGCGGCGGTGCGCCCCGAGGACCCGGGCCCGCACGGGCGGATCGACGCCGCGCACCAGGTGCTGGGGCGCTTCTTCTTCGTCCACGAGTCCCGGGCCCGGGTGGGCGACGGATCCGCGAGCGTGTTCGAGTTCCTGCACGCCACCTTCGGCGAGTACCTGGTGGCCAGGGCCGTGGACGCGGCCCTGGCCGACCTGGACGACGCCCGGGCGCGTTCGTCGCGCCGCCGGGGCAGGAGCGTCCGCACGGACGACGGCGAGCTGTTCGCCCTGTCGTCGTTCGCGAGTTATGCCGGACGCGACAAGGTGGTGGACTTCCTCTCGGAGATGCTGGAGCGGCGGTTCGCGGAGGAGCCGGAGGCCCGCGAGGACTACGCCGGGCTGCTCGTGGAGCTGTTCCAGGAGGCGCCCTTCCCGGCCTCCAACCGGTCCTACACCGAGTACGAGCCGGCCCGGCTCCGGCTGTCCCACCGCGAGGCGAACTACACCGCCAACCTCATGATCCTGCTGGTCCTGGTCAGGCAGGAGCCGGTGAACGCCCTGGAGCTGTTCCCCGGGGCCGAGGAGCCCGACCAGTTCCTCCGGGGCACGACGTCGATGTGGCGCCTCCTGCCCGGCTCGGAGTGGTACAGCATCATGTCCGCGATCCGCGTCCGCCACCTGGACGGCTGGTCGGAGGACGGCGTGGTCACCGTGCTGGAGCGGGAGGACGGCTCGCCCGTCGACGTCGGGGAGTGCATGGGGTTCGAGCTGAGCAGGCGAAGGCACCCCGGCCCGGTGGTCATGGACCCCTACGGCGTCACCGTGCCCTACGACTCGGTCACCTCCCGCCTGATCCGGTCGATGGCGATGCGCGTCAACGGCACGGCGGCGCGTTTCGCGCTCGGGCTCGTGCCGTACCTGCGCCACGTCTCCGACGACCTGGGCACCTGGTACCAGGACCCGAAGGACGACCGGGTCTGGGCCGAGCTGCACGAGGTCCAGCGGCTGCGGATGGAGCCCCCTCAGCTCCACCCCCACCAGCGCCTGGACAGCTACCGGAGGCTGCTCTCCCAGACGAGTCTGGGCCGCCTCGAACTCATCACGCTGACCCAGGCCGCCGCCGACCTGGCCGCGGCCTCGACCGCGCCCTTCCCGACCGTGCTGCCCGAGCAGCTGGCGAAGCTGCTGCGCCGCTACTTCGCGCACCTGCGGGAGGTCGTCCCCGGCCCCCTGCTCGGCGCGGACCTCGTCATGCCGGTCCTGGCCTCCCTGCCCGGGGACATCGTCACCGCCCAGGTGAGGGAACACGTCCTGGGGCTCCTGCGCGCGGCCGACCCTGGGGCGGAGCCGCCCCCGTCCGATCCCCCGCCGGTCGACGCGGCCTTCCCCCTCCGGCGGGTGGAGTCCGCCGCGAACCAGTACGGCAGCGGCGGTGGCGGCGGCTAGTTCCGCGGCGCCGTCCCGCGGACGCGGCGCACCAGGGCCGGGACGACCTCCCCGATGGGGTCGTGCAGGACCGCCCCCGCGAAGTCGTCGTAGGGGGTGGGCTCCGCGTTGACCACGACCAGGGCGGCGCGCGCCATCATCGCCACGTCGCACAGCCCGGCCACGGGGTGGACGGTCAGCGAGGTCCCCACGGCCATGAACACGTCGCACTCCTGGGCGGCGCGGGTGGCCTCGCCGATGACGTCGGGGTCGAGCCGCTGGCCGAAGGAGATGGTGTCCGCCTTCTGGATGCCGCCGCATACGAGGCAGTGGGGGTCGGACTCCTCGTCCAGCCGCTCCAGCACCACGGGGGTGGGGGTGCGCAGCCCGCACGCCATGCACATGATGCGCAGCATGGTGCCGTGCACCTCGATGACGGCGTCGTCGGGCACCCCGCCGCGCTGGTGGAGGCCGTCGATGTTCTGGGTGATGAGAGCCCGCAGCCGGCCCATGGCCCGCAGGTCGGCGAACGCCCGGTGCGCGGCGTTGGGCTCGGCCTCCCACACCGGGTGGACGCGGCGCTGCGACCACACCTCGCGGCGCACGTCCACGTCGCCCATGTAGGAGTCGATGTCCGACATGGCCTCCGCGCTCGGGTTCGTCGTCCACAGTCCCTTCGGCCCCCGGAAGTCGGGGATCCCGGAGTCGGTGGAGACGCCGGCGCCGGTGAGCACGGTGATGCTCCCGGCTGAGGAGAGGAGGTCGGCGGCGCGCTCGAACTCCTCGGGGTCGGCGAACGGCGCGGAACGGGTGCTCATCGAGGCCATACCCCATTGTTGCAGCGGCGCCGGACCGGGGCTTCCCGAGGCTCTCCCCGACCCGCCGCGCCCCTCCGGAGGGCCGCGGCGCCGGGAACTCGCGGACGCGGAGCGTGAAACGCGCGGCCGATGCACACGAGAGGGGCAAAGGGTGCAAAAATCGACACAAATGAAGCAGCCGTCCTACATCCTCGTGGTCAACGGGACCAAGGTCCAACGCCCGGTGTTCGTCCTGGGCGCCCCCCACTCCGGGATCTCCGAGGTCTCCCGCGCCCTGGCCCGCGCACCCGGGTTCCACCTGGGGGCGGGGTCCCCGGGCGTGCTCAACGCCGTCTACGCCGTGGCCAGACGCCCCTCGCTGGCGCGGGAGAAGGTCGCGGGAACGGCGAGCCTCCTGCGCGAGGCCTACGCCGAGGCCTGGCAGCTCACCCCGCTGACCTGTCCCAAGTGCCCCGGCCCGTGGGCCCGCGTGCCCGCGAACGCCTCCGCGGAACCGTGCGAGCACAGCGCCGATGCCCTCCGCTACGGCGACGCGAGCCCCGACCTGCTGTTCGCCGCGAGCGCCCTGCACGCGGCGTTCCCGGACGCGCTGTTCGTCCAGATCATCCGGGACGGCCGCGACGTCATCGCGGACATGATGGACGACGAGCGCTCCCTGGCCTGGTTGAAGCCGAGCTTCATGAAACTGGACCACGAGTTCCCGAACCACTTCTTCGGGCTGGAGGACCAGTCGGACCTGGACGCGTTCACGGAGGGCTCCACCGCCGCCAAGTGCGCGATGCGCTGGCGGGGCGCGGTGCGCATGTCGGCCCTGCTGCGCCGGGAGATCGGGGCCGACCGGCTGCTGACCCTGCGCTACGAGGACGTGCACGGCGGCGAGGTCGAGACGGCGGAGCGGCTGCGGGAGTTCTGCGGGGCCCGGGTGTCGGCGTCGGAGCTGCTGACCGAGCAGGCGTGGGGCGTGGGTTCGTGGCGCGAGCGCCTGTCCCGGACCCAGTACACGGACGTGCACGAGGTGGCGGGCGTGGAGCTGTCCCGGCTCGGCTACATGTGAACGCCGCGCCCGCCCACGGGACCTGACCCCGACCACCGGGGCGCGGCAGGGCGCCGGGCCCGGACAGGCCCCGGCGCCCCGGGGCTACGGGCGGGTGCGCCCGGGCCGGACGCCCGGGTCGCGCGCCGCGAGGGGGTCGGCCGCCAGCGTCTCCTCGGCCTCCTCGACCAGCTCCCGCGCCTCGGCCCTGTGGAGGAGGTCGTCCGCGGCGTCCTCGGGGATCACGGCGGTGCACGTCAGCGCCACGAGGGCGTCGGGGTCCATCAGGTCGGTCACGCCCACCGCCGTCATCGGCGGGTAGTAGCGGCCCATGTGCCGCCGGTAGACGGACCCGATGGTGCCGCTGTTGACCCGGTAGGAGTGCATCGACGTGGTGTACACGCACATGTCCACCACGTGGGCGGGTTCGGCGCCGGCGGCCCGCAGCGCCTCCACCAGGTTGGCGAGCGCCTGGTCGAACTGCTGCGCCACGGAGTCCCCGACCACCTTGCCGTCGGGGCGCCGCGAGGTCTGTCCGCCGACGCGGACGAGGCGCCCGGGTCTGACCACGAGCGCGTGGGAGTACCCCACCGGATCGGCGAGGGAGAGCGGGTTGACGATCTCGTGCGGTGTCCGGTCCATCGGCGTGCCCTCCGGGTTGGTGCGGCTCCCGTCGCCCGTCCCGGAACGGTCCCCCGGAGGGTGTTCCGAGGACGTGCGGCTACGATGAGCGCATGTCGATCTCACTGCTGCTGTCCGCCCTGGCCCTCGTCGCCGTGCTGGCGCTGTTCGCCGCCATCTTCATCGGAGGCGCCGTCTACGTCGGCCGTGTCCGCCGCAACGGCACCGAGTCCGTCCTGGCCGGCGCCCGCAGGCACCGGGAGCTGCGCGGCTAGCCCGCGCCCGTCCGGCCCGGACCCCGGCTTCCGGCCGCTGCCGGTCGGAGGCCGTCGCCGGCCGGGGCCGGCGCCTAGTCGCCGTCGAACTCGTCCGGGTCGGGGCCGAACCTCGTGTCGGAGTCGAGCCCGCTGATCCGGTCCATCTCCTCCTCGGAGAGCTCGAAGTCGAAGATCTCGAAGTTGGAGCGGATGCGCTCGGGGGTCACCGACTTCGGGATGACCACGTTGCCCAGCTGGACGTGCCAGCGCAGGAGCACCTGGGCCGGGGTGCGCTCGTGCTCCTCGGCGACCTCGGTGACACCGGGGTGGTCGAGGAGCTTTCCGTGTCCCAGGGGGCTCCACGCCTCGGTGGCGATGTTGTGCTCGGCGTCGAAGTCGCGCACGGCCTTCTGGGTGAGCAGCGGGTGCAGCTCGACCTGGTTGACCATGGGCGTGATCCCGCCCTCCTCCATGACCCTCTCCAGGTGCGGCACCTGGAAGTTGCACACCCCGATGGCCCGCACCCGCCCCTCGGCGTAGAGGCGTTCCAGCGCCTTCCAGGTCGGCACGTAGAGGTTGCGCCGGGGCAGCGGCCAGTGGACCAGGTACAGGTCGACGGTCTCCGTGCCCAGGCGGTCGGCGCTGGCGTCGAAGGCCCGCAGCGTGGTGTCGTAGCCCTGGTCCGGGTTGGCGAGCTTGGTGGTCACGAAGAGGTCGTCGCGGTCCAGTCCCGATCTGCGCAGGGCCTCGCCGACCCCGCGTTCGTTGCCGTAGGCGGCCGCGGTGTCGATGCTGCGGTAGCCCGCCTCCAGCGCGGTGGAGACCGCCTGCTCCACCTCGTCGTCGGGCACCTGCCACACCCCGTAGCCCAGCTGTGGAATGCGCACACCATTGGCCAGTGTGATGCCCGGAACCGTCATCTTTTTTCATCCCCCGTCGGCCCTGAACGGCCCTGCTGTCGTACAGTGCACGGCATTCCCCGTGCCGCAGTCGCATACTGCCATGTCAACACGGGTGGCGGCCCGAAGCTGCGCCGCTCGTGTGCGGGCTTTTTACCGTTGCCCCGGGCCGAAGGCGGCTCCGGCCCGGACCGCTGCGCCCGGCGTGTCGCCGCGCGCGGCGCCCGGTAGGCTGCCGGCCCGGGACGGGAGGTGGGCCGGTGGGGCACGAACAGCGCGCCCGTGTCAGCGCCGGGCTGGCGCGGGAGCGCGCGGGGCTGGTGGAGCGGATCGTCGCCGAGGTGTACGCCGAGGTCCCGGCCTACCGCGCGCTGCACGGGTCGCAGCTGGAGGAGGTGCGCGCGATCACCGGGTGGCTGGTGTCCCGGTCGATGGAGCTGTGGGCGGCCGGGGAGACCCGGCTGCCCCCGGACGACGTGGAGCGGCTGCGGGGCATCGGGCGCTCCCGGGCCGCGGACGGGCGTTCGATCGGCGCCGTCGTCCGGGCGCACCGGGTCGGATCGGCGGCGGCGGTGCGCGCCGTCTCCGAGCACGGGGCCGACGGGCTCGACGCGGCGGACGTGTTCGCTCTGGGCGAACTCTGGCTGACCTCGATCGACCAGATCTCCGAGAGCCTGGCGGAGGGCCACGCCGAGACCGCCCACCGGCTGGACGCCGACCTGGAGAGGGCCCGGCGGGCGTTCCTGGACGACCTCCTCATCGGACGGCAGGCCTCGCAGGGGGCGATCCGCGACCGGGCGAGGACCCTGGGCATCGCCCCGCCCGACCCCGCGGTCCTGGTGGTGGCGCAGCCGGAGGGGACTCCCCCCGTCGGCGCCCCGCAGGGGGACGCCGTGTCGGCGGGGATGGCGCTGCTCGGCCTGGTCGAACCGGTCGGCGCGGACCCGCTGCTCACCACGCGCGCGGGCCGGGTGGTGCTGCTGGCCTCCCCCGCCGACGCCGGCAGGGTGGCCGCCGTGCTCGGCGCGCACCCCTGGCGGGGGTGCGTCCTGGCGCCGCGCGCCCTCGCCGACATGTCCGCCGCCTACCGGTTGGCCGACGACGCGCTGGAGACCGCGCCCCCGCACGCGTTCAGCCCCGAGGGGCTGCTGCGTGACTCCGACGCGTGCGTGCTGGCCCTCCTGAACGGCGGCCCGGTCACCCCGTCCGCGGTCCGCCACGCCGTGCTCGGCCCGCTCCTGTCGGCGGGCGGCGCCCACCTGCTGGAGACGCTGCGCGCCTATTTCCGGGAGGGGGCGGCGACCACCGCGGCGCAGGCCCTGCACGTCCACCCCCAGACCCTGCGCTACCGGCTGCGCCGGGTGCGGGAGCTGACCGGGCACGACCCGCACCGGCCCTGGCCGCGCTTCGTGCTGGAGACCGCCTGCGCCATCGCCCCCTGACGCGGGGCGGACCGTCCCGGGGCGGACGCCCGCGCCCCCGGGCGGCGCCGGGGGCTCCCACGGAACGGGAGCGGGCCCGGAGCCGCGAACCCGGTCCGCGCCCGGAAGCCGTGCGCGTCCGGCGGAGGGCCTGGCGCGGGGCGGCCCTGCGCGGACGGGCGCCGCTCGGTCGTCGTCGCCGACGGCACCGGCGGCGAGCGGCTGCCCGCCCCTCTGGTCGGCCTCGCCGTGAGCGTAGGTCGCTGGAACCGCCGCGATCCCGGCTGCACTCGACCGGCTCGACGCGAACGGCAACCCGGACGGCGGCGTCGGCCGGTTCCGCCGAGGGAGAGGGGCTTCAGCCGCCAACTGCCCGCCCACCGCCCACCGGCAGAAGGCCGACGCTAGGATCTTGGCATGGCGAAGGGCAAGGTGCAGCGGCGGGCGCGGAAGATCCTGGGCGAGAAACCCGTGGCCCTGGTCTGGTGTGAGATCCACAAGCCCATCCCCGCACCGCCCAAGGACGTTCACCGTGCTGCAGGCAGAGGACGCCTGAAATCGCGCCACCACTGGTTGTGGTACGCCGGAGCCGTGGTGTTCTTCTTCGTGGTCGTACCGATGATCTTGCTGGACAGTCTCAGCCGTAGACTCGACCAACGGCTGTCGGGACGGAGCCGTGACGGTCAGACCGGGCAGCCGTGTCCACCCGACACACAGCGTTCCGGCCGTGGCCGCTCTCGTGAGAGGGATCGCGGGCAGGACCCGACCAACGGGGTCTTCGACGGGGACTGGAACCTGACCGCGGGCCAGCTGCTGCTGCGTTGGTACGGGTACTCGCCCAACCCTAAGCGCCTGGTCATGCTGGCCCGCGACCGCATCTGCGTGGCGGCGTCCCCTCGCCGTCGGCTGTCGCCGACCAAGGCCGACGATTTCCGGACCGTCACGGAGTTCACCCTCGACCAAGCCCGGATCGACGGTGAGGCGGGCCAGCCGCGCGGGTACGCCACCTTCCGGCTCGCGTTCGCCGACGGTTCCTGGCTGGAGTTGGGCCGACTCGGCGAGCCGGAAGACGCCGATCACTTTCTGCGCACGGTCAGCGGCTGATCAACCCTTCCGGCTGCCCCGGCCGCTCAGTCCCCTTCGCCTTCGAAACCCCCGCCCCCGTCGACGACCGGCGGGACCCTGCTCAAGCCGCCATCACGCTGAATACCCTCCACGAACTTCTGCGGGGCGACACCATGGAGCTCGCCGCACGATCGTGGCAGGCGGGGGGCGCCTCACCGGCCGCCGGGCCACCGCCCCGGCTCGGTCATCAGGGCGACGCCGTCTTCGATCTCTTCCGGCCGCCAGCCGACGATGTCGAGCAGCAGGCCGTCCAACGGCCGGCCGACCGGAGCGGTGTGCGTCTGGTGCGGCGGCGGGCCCGGGCGGGGCCGTCGTGGCCGTGCACCCGGCCGCACAGCAACTGTTCGTCGTCGCACATCGCCGTCAGGGCGGTGGTCTTTCCGGCGCCGTTGGGGCCCACGATGCCGTAGAACATTCCAGGCGGAATGCTCAGGCTGAGCCGGTCGACGGCGAGCCTGGCGCCGAAGCACTGCGTCAGGTCCGCCACTTCGATGGCGGGAACACAGGGATTCTGCAACGGACTTCCTCACTCGGCCGTGTGGGCGAGGATCGCCTCGGCCAGCTCCTGGTGGATCTGCGACGGCAGCGTGTGCCCCATGCCCGCCACGCGCATCAGCCGCGCCCCCGGGACCCGCCCCGCGATGACCGCGCCGTGCCCCGGTTTGACCGGCTCGTGGGTGCCCTCCACGACCAGCGTGGGAGCCCGCACCCGGTGCAGCGCGTCCACCGGCTCGACGTCGGCGCCGAACCCCTCACTCCAGATGCTCACGTTCTGCATGCCTCACAGCATGGCGTCCCCGACCACGGGAGCCTTCCGTGGAACTACTGGCCTGACGCGTTCACCGGGCGGGTCCGGATCTTGGTGTCGGAACGCAGAAGTGCTCCCTGAGCTGTGATGATCCGACTTGCCGAAGATCGAGGCATCGCAGCTGGGAGCACTTGCCGCGTGACCTCCACAACGTCTCGTCGGAGGCCGACGCATGCCCTCGGGGTTCGACGGAGCCGGGATGCCGGACACTTGTCGGTCCAGAACCGTGGAGGGCTCCGTGTCACGCGGCTATCCGCCTGGGTTCCGTCGCGAGGCTCCTCGACCTCGTTGCTACGGACGCCTGGCCGGCACGTTGGCCATCCCGCGACCGACTACCGCCGGAGGAGACCGTCAGTTGGTGGCGAGAAGGTGCTCCAGCCAGTTGCGGCGTGCCGCGACGGCGGCCCTGCTGATCCGCGCCTCGGGGGCTTTCCGGTCGAAACCGTGGATTCCGCCGGGCCACACGTGCAGCTCGGCTTCGCCGCCGGCCTGCCAGATCCGGTCGGCGTAGGCGAGGATCTCATCGCGCAGACACTCGGCGGAGCCGACGTCGAGGAAGGTGGGCGGCAGGTCGGCCAGGTCAGTGGCGCGGGCGGGCGCAGCGTACTGCGGCACGTCAGGTCCGCCCTGGGCGTCGCCGAGCAGCGAGCTCCAGGCGAACCTGTTGCGGCTGCGGTCGAAGAGTTCGACGTCGTCCATCTGCAGGGCCGAGGCGCTGTCGTTGCGGTCGTCGAGCAGCGGCGCGATCAGCAGCTGGCCGAGCAGGCGGGGGCCGCCCTTGTCGCGCACGGTCAGAGCCAGCGCGGCGCCGAGGGTGCCGCCAGCGCTGAAGCCCGTGACGACGATGCGCTCCGGGTCGATGCCGAGTTCGTCCGCGTGGTCGGCGACCCACAGCAGACCGGCGTAAGCGTCGTTGATCTGGGCGGGGTAGGGGTGCTCGGGCGCGAGCCGGTAGCCGACCGAGATCAGCGTGGCCCCGAACCGCTCGGCCGTCTCAAGTATCTCGTCGAGCTCCGTGCGGTGATCGCCGCAGTAGAAGCCGCCGCCGTGTATGGAGTAGAGCACCGGCCGTGATGCGGGCGCGCCGGAGGGTGTGCACACCAGCAGGGGGATCTCGGGGGCGCCGTCCAGCCCGGGCACCGAAGGCTGGAAGACGGTGAAGCGACCGCCATGGCTGAGGTCCCCGAGCGCCGCCACTGCGGCGTCGGTCTCCGTGCGGATCACCGACAGCTTCTCGAGGCTCATCGGCGCCGAGTCCGCCTCCTCCGCCAGGTAGGCGTCATAAGCGACCCGAAGTTCGGCATCGAGAGGAACGGGAACGGCGGGCACGGTCTTTCCGGGTTCGAGATTCATACGCGCACGCTAGCGCTGCTGCTCCTTTCGCACCATCCGGATTTCACCGCCTTCGGTGCCCGGCGCCGTCCGCGACCCGCTCTACATTCTGGATGCCCCGCACCCCCGCGACGGCGGCCCCCGACCTCTCGGCGAGGAAGGGGAGCGTGCGGGTGCGCGGCAAGGGACGGTCGGGCGGCAGGGACCACAGCGTGCCCCTGTACGCCCGGGCCCGCACCACCCCGGCCGAACTCCTCGGCGAGCTCGGCCGTCCCGCCGCCGGGCCGCTCATCCGCGACCGCGACGGCCGCGCGCTGTCCACCCGCGCCGCCGACACCGTCGTGTGCACCCTCGGGGCCGCGGCGGGGATCGGGCCGGCCGACGACGGCGAGGCCTTCGGACCGCACGTGCTGCGCCACACCTTCGGCACCGACCCGGTGCGCGGCCGCGGCAAGGTGGCCACCGCGCCGGTCGACGTGGTGCTGGTGGCCGAGCTGAGGGGCCATGCGGACCTGAACACCACTCGCCGCTACACCCTGCCGAGCGAGGTGGACAAGGCCCGCGCGCTGGAGGCGCTCACCACCGACCGGTGGGCCCGGGAAGGCCTGGCGCCACATCCGTAGCACTCCTCCTCGACCCCCGGAACGGCCACCGGCCGGGGCCCTTCGGCGTAGCCCCGTGGGGCGCGGGGGTAGGAAGCACCCGGAGCACCCCCCGGTACGAAAGGCACGCCATGTCCGTTTCCCCACCGCAGCTGCACGGTCCCGAGTTCGAGTCCGACCCCCACCCCGCCTACCGGTGGCTGCGCGAGCACTCCCCCGTGCACCGCGTGGACCTGCCCGGAGGCGCGTGGGCCTGGCTGGTCACCCGCCACGCCGACGCGCGGCGGGTCCTCGCCGACCCCGACATGCTCAAGGACCCCGCGGCGGGCGACGCCGCCTGGCGCGCGGCCGGCCTCGGTCTCCCCTACGACCACCGGCCCAGCCTGGTGCGCAGCATGGTCAACGTGGACGCGCCCGACCACACGCGGCTGCGCCGGGTCGCGGGAGGGGCGTTCACCCCGCGCCGGGTCAGAGCCCTGAAGGAGAGCGCCGAACGCGTCACCGCGGACCTGGTGGACCGCATCGCGGCCTCCGACCGGCCGGACCTGGTCCGGGACCTGGCCTATCCGCTGCCCATCGCCATCATCTGCGACATCCTCGGCGTTCCCGGGGCGGACCGGCCCGAGTTCCACCGGCGGGCCGCGGTCATCGACTCCTCGTCCTACGAGGAGATGGAGGCCATCGCCGCGACCACCGACTGGTTCGACCGCTACCTGGGGGAACTGGTGGAAGCCCGCCTGGCCGAACCCTCCGACGACCTGCTGGGCGACCTGGTCGAGGCGCACCGCTCCGGGGAGCTGAGCCGCGACGAGGTGACGTCCACGGCGTTCCTGCTGCTGGTCGCCGGGCACGAGACCACGGTGGCCCTGATCGGGAACATGCTCTTCACCCTGCTGCGCCGCCCGGAGCGCTGGGAGGGCCTGTGCGCGGACCCGGCCCTCCTCGGCCCGGCGGTCGAGGAGTCCCTGCGCCTGGAGAGCCCCCTGCAGAACGCGACCTGGCGGTTCCCGGGCAAGCCGACCACCGTGGGCGGGGTCGCGCTGGAGGCGGGCGAGCCGGTCCTGGTCTCCCTGCTGTCCGCGGGCCGGGACCCCGGGCGCTACGACGACGCCGACGGGTTCCGGCCCGGGCGCGGGGACGCGCACCTGGCGTTCGGGCACGGGGCGCACTTCTGCGTCGGGGCGCAGCTGGCGCGGATGGAGGCCCGGGTGGCGGTCGGCGCCCTCCTCGACCGGTTCCCCGGACTCCGCCTCGCGGTGGACGAGTCCGAGCTGCGGTGGTGGCCGAGCATGATCATGCACGGCCTGTTCGCCCTGCCCGTGCGTACGGGGAGGTAGCGGCGGGCGGGGCCCGTCGCGGGCGGCCCCTTCCGGGCCCGCACCGGAAGCGGCGAAAGCACAGAAAACTTACTCCCGGTTGGCTGGACGTTAGCCGCCCGGCACCGGTGGGTAACCGAGACTGACACACGGAGCGCGCCACCGTGTGCGCTCCAGTCGCGAGACGAGTCACACCGACTGGAGGGGGACCAGAGTGACGACCGCAGACCGCAAGGCCGGAACGACGCCCAAGCCCAGGAGCAGCCAGCCGTGGCTGCACCAGAAGGGCAAGGAGATCCAGGAGTTCGGCACGGTTCGCCAGCTTCCGGTCGGCCTCTCCTACGACGCGCGGATGTACTCGTGCCAGCGGCTGAACCAGGTGCTGTGCGACACCCGCATCCTGCACGACCTGTACAAGAAGCACCACTGGCTGATGCGCGGGCAGACGTTCTACCAGCTCCACCTGCTGATGGACAAGCACGCCGACGAGCAGACCGAGCTGATCGACACCATCGCCGAGCGCGTCCAGACCCTGGGCGGCGTGGCGGTCGGGGACCCTCGGCACGTCGCCGAGATCACCAACGTCCCGCGTCCGCCGAACGGCGTCGAGGAGGTGCCCGCGATGCTCTCCCGCCTCCTGGAGGCGCACGAGACCATCCTGGAGGACTGCCACGACGCCGCCGCGCGCACCCAGGAGATGGGCGACGACGGGACGAACGACCTGCTGGTCTCGGAGGTGATCCGCGTCAACGAGCTGCAGGCCTGGTTCGTGGCCGAGCACCTGGTGGACACCCCGCTCGTCCACGCCTGAGGCGTCCGGGCCCCGCACCGCCGGACGGCGTGCGGGGCCCGCGGGCGCCCGCAGCCGGGTCGCGTACGGCGTGCCCGCCCCGGGCACCGGGGATTCGTGCCCCGGTCCGCTCGGGACCCCGCAGGTCCCCGGAGCGGGAACCTGCCGCGACCGGGAGGGGCCGGGCCCGGCTCCTCTCCGCGTGCCCGCGTCCGGCGTCGCCCCGTGGCCGGGTCAGGTCAGGGTCAGCACGATCTTTCCGGTGGTGCGGCCCGTCTCCCCCAGCTCGTGCGCCTCGGCGGCCTCCTCCAGGGGGAAGGTCGCGGCGACCAGCGGCTTCAACCGCCCCTCCTCCACGAGCGCGGTGACCGCCTCCAGGCCCTTGTGGTCGGGTTCGACCATCAGGGTCACGCCGCGGACGCCCGCGCCCGCCTTCTCCGCGGCCCGGGCGACCCCCTCGGTGTCGAAGGGGTTGGCCAGGCCGATGTACAGCCCGCCGGGCCGCAGGGTGCGCAGCGACCGCTCCAGGTAGTCGCCGCCGATGGCGTCGAGCACCACGTCCACGTCGCCGACGGCCTCGGCGAAGTCCTCGGCCGCGTAGTCGACCACCTCGTTCGCCCCCAGGCCCAGGAGGAGGTCGTGCTTGGCGGCGCTGGCGGTACCGATCACGTGGGCTCCCCGGGCCCTCGCGATCTGGACGGCCAGGTGGCCCACGCCCCCCGCCGCGGCGTGGACGAGGACGCGCTGTCCTGCTCCGACGTCCGCGGTGTCCACCAGGGCCTGCCAGGCGGTGAGCGCGGCGAGCGGGAGGGCGGCGGCGTGGACGTGGTCGAGTCCCGCGGGCTTGGGGGCGAAGTGCCGCGCGGGGCCGGTGACCTGGTCGGCGTAGGCGCCGGGGGTGTCGGGGAAGTTCGGCATCCCGTAGACCTCGTCGCCGACGGCGAAGCGGGTGACCCCCGGGGAGACGGCGGTGACGACCCCGGAGACGTCCCAGCCCTGGCCGAAGGGGGGCGTGTACCAGTAGCCGGTGGTCCGCATCTTCCAGTCGGTCGGGTTGACGCCGGCCGCGTGCACCCGCACCCGGATGTGGGTGGGCGCGGGCTCGGGCACGGGGGCCTCGACGATCTCCAGGACCTCGGGGCCGCCGACGGACTTCTGCTGGACGGTGCGCATGTGCTCTGTCATGCGCCCAGCTTCCCGGCTAAGGTATCCCTTGTATAGAAGGCACTTTCCCCATCTGTAGGTACCTGGTGTATACCACTCCTGACTTGCGAGAACTCGGCGGCGCCGATGTCTACCTGCGGAACTGTGCGTCCCGCAACGTCCTCTCCCTGCTGTCCAACAAGTGGCTGTGCCTGGTGGTGGGGGTGCTCTCCCAGGGCCCCGCGCGCTTCGGCGAGCTGCGCCGCCGCCTGGACGGCATCACGCAGAAGATGCTGACCCAGACCCTGCGCGAGATGGAGCGGGCGGGGCTGGTCGACCGCCGGGTGTACCCGACGACCCCGCCGCGCGTGGAGTACAG
Organism: Nocardiopsis sp. NPDC055824; assembly: GCF_053616335.1. NCBI lineage: Bacteria > Bacillati > Actinomycetota > Actinomycetes > Streptosporangiales > Nocardiopsidaceae > Nocardiopsis > Nocardiopsis sp. NPDC055824. The sequence goes on along the minus strand of NZ_JBSHDN010000087.1, from coordinate 4,806 downwards.
CCTGACCGCGCTCGGAGCCGAGGTGGAGGCGCTGATGGGGTCGATCCGCCTGTGGTCGGAGGAGCACATGGACGAGATCGCCTCGGCGCGCGCGGCCTACGACGAGCGCGCGTCCCGGGCGGTGGAACCCCTGTAGCGCTCGGAAACGGCGCGGGAGCGGGACCGCCGGGGGGACCCGGGGCCGGGGACACCGCCGCCACCGGACATCCGCGGTGGAGTACCCACAATCCCCCTAAAACCCACTTGTTTAGTAGAGTTATCCGCATGGAGATCCTCGTCGCCGTCATGGCCGGATTCGCCGTCGCGGCCGTGACGGCCCCCGTGGGGATCTCGGGGGCCGTCCTCCTGCTTCCCGTGCAGCTCAGCGCCCTGGGGATGCACGGACCCGCGGTCAGTGCCACCAACCTGCTCTACAACGTGGTGGCCACGCCGCTGGGCCTGAGCCGCCTGGCCCGGTCGGCGCGCGGCCACGGCGCGGAGATGCTCGTGGCCTCGGCCGCCGCCGTGCCCTGCGCGGTGGCGGGCGCCGCCGTGCGCGTCACCTGGCTGTCCGATCCCGCGCTCTTCCGCGGCCTGCTCGCCGTGCTCATGCTCGCCATGGGGGCGCGCCTCCTCGCGGTCCGCCGGGCACGGGCTTCCGCTCCCCCGCCGACAGGGGCCGGGGGCGCGCGGCCCGCACACGGGGGCCGCGCCCTGCTCGCGCTCGCGGCGGGCGGCGCGGCGCTGTTCGGCGCGGCGGTGGGCATCGGCGGCGGCTCCCTGCTGTCGCCACTGCTCATCGGCGCGGCCGGGTGGCTGACCTCGCGGGCCGCCGTGGTGGCCCTGACCACCACCCTGGCCACGTCCGTGGTGGGCCTGACCGCCTACGCGGTGTTCGACCGTATCGGTTTCGGCGCGGCCCCGGCCGCCCCCGACTGGGGCGTGGGCCTGGCGCTGGGGCTCGGCGGCGCGCTCGGCTCCCTGGTGGGAATCGGGTTCTCCCGCCGCCTGGGAGAGCAGCCGCTGCGCTTCCTGCTCGGCGCGCTCGTCACGGCCACCGGCGTGGTCTACCTGGCCGGCCTGCTGCCCTGAGGCCGCCGGGACAGGGACCCGTCGCGATGGCCCTTCCGCCCGACGACGACGGGGCCGGGCCGCGCCTCGCGGCCCGGCCCCGGTACGAGCGGTCCTCTAGTAGACCTGCGCGTGGAACTGCGGAGCGGCGAAGGTGCCGCCGGTGGAGAAGTCCACGCTCCTGCCGCTCGGGATGCGGTAGCCCCCGGTCGACTTCAAGCGCCCGCCGCTGTTCCTGATGGTCACGTAGTAGCCCTCGTTGCCGTTGGTGCTCACACTGGTGCACTGGCCGGAGTTGACGACGTAGGTGGAGAAGCCGCCGCGGTCCGGGAAGGTCGCCTGGGCGGAGTAGCCGGAGCCGACGTTGCAGAGCCGGAAGGTGCCCGCGGCGGAGGCCGGGGAGGCGGCGGCGAGCGCGAGGCCGAAGGTGAGGAGCAGGCCGGCGAGCACCGACGAGGTCAGGGCCTTGCCTCTGCGGAAGATGGACATGTGCGTCTCCAAAAACCATAGGGGGTACGGGCCGGCCGAGCGGGGACCGGGACGTGCCGGGGGTAGTGGCGCAACGCAGTCAACCACACACCAGCCGTCAAAAACCAGGTTTGTGTGGCTTTTTTGTTGGCTTCTTGTTGTTCTTGTTGGTTTTGCTTGGGTTAACACCCCGGTCCAGCCCTGTACACCGAGAACGGGGAGGACGCGCGCCCCCGCGCACGTCCTCCCCGTCCCTTCCCGCGGGCCCGTACCGGTCAGGAGCCGGTGATGCCCCAGCGGCGGCGCAGGGCCCGGTCGGCCCAGTTGAAGAACACGTCGATGACGATGCCGACGACGAGCACGATGATGATGTAGCTGAGCAGCCGTTCGGCGTCGTTGAGCTGGCGCGCCTGGCTGAGCGCCCACCCGATGGAGTTCTGCTGGTTGATGATCACCAGCAGCTCGCCCGCCATCAGCGAGCGCCAGGCGAAGGCCCAGCCCTGCTTGAGGCCGGTGACGAACATCGGCAGGGCCGCCGGGATGATCAGCACCGTGTACCGCTGCACCCCCCGCAGGCCCATCACCTGCCCGGCCCGCAGCAGCGACGGGGACACGTAGTCGATGCCCGAGGTCAGCCCGCCCGCGATGGAGGGGGCCGCGCCCAGCACGATCACGAACATGATCGCCGACTCGCTGATGCCGTACAGCAGCATCGCGAACGGGAACCACACGATGGAGGGCATCGTCTGGAGCCCGGTGATCAGCGAGCCGATCGCCACCCGCAGCGGCTTGAACTGCGAGACCGCGATGCCGATGATCACGCCCACGACCAGGGCCAGGGCGAAGCCGGTCAGGGCCCGCCGCATGGTGACCTGGACGGCCTCCCAGAACTCGGGTGTGGTGATCTCCCGGAAGAGGGTCGGCAGCACCCTGTCCGGTCCGGGGAAGACGAACTCGGTCCGCCACCCGGACCACACCACCGCTTGCCAGGCGAGCAGCACCAGGGCCACCGCGGCCAGCTTGGGCCAGGTCGCTGCCCAGATCCTCCCGGCGGTCTCGGCGGCACTGCGCTCCCCCGTACCGCGCCGGGGCTGGAGTTCGAGTGCGTCGAGTCCGCGGACGCGGCGCCGGTCGTCCCGCACATCGGTGTCAGGCATGGCGCGAGACCTCCTCGCGGAGTCGGTCGGTGATGGTGGCGGCCTGCTCGGCGATCTGCACCGAGTCGATCCGGCGGGGGCGCTCGCCCTCGACCGGGAAGGCGTCGATCACCCGGCCGGGGCGGCTGGACAGCAGCACGACCCGGTCGCCCAGGCGCACCGCCTCGCGCACGTTGTGGGTGACGAAGAGGATGGTCAGCTCCTTCTCGCGCCAGATCCGCTCCAGCTCGTCGTGGAGGATGTCGCGGGTCATGGCGTCCAGCGCGCCGAACGGCTCGTCCATGAGCAGCACGTCCGCGTCCTGGGCCAGCGCGCGGGCCAGGGCGACGCGCTGGCGCATGCCGCCGGACAGCTCGTGGGGGCGCTTGCGGTCGAAGCCGGTGAGCCGCACCAGGTCCAGGAGTTCGGCGACGCGCTTCCTGCGCTCGGCCCGGGGCACCTTGTTGACCTTCATGGGCACCTCGATGTTGGCGCCCACGGTCAGCCACGGGAACAGCGCGGCCTCCTGGAACATCATCGCGACCTTGTGGCCGCCCGCGTCCACGCTGCCCGTCGTGGGCTGTTCGAGTCCGGCGACGAGGGAGAGCAGGGTGCTCTTCCCGCAGCCGGACGCGCCCACGATGGCGAGGAACTCCCCGGTGCCGACGGTGACGGACATCCCGTCGATCGCGGTCACGGCGCCCTTGCCGTGTCCGAAGACCTTGGAGATGTCCTGGATCTCCACGGCGGCGGTGCGCGCGGGCGTCTCTGTGACGGTGGTCATGGGCCTCTACCCTTCCAACCCGGCGACCCGCTCGCGGCCGTCCTCGGCGAGGAGACCGTTGAGCAGGTCGAGGGCGTAGATTCCGTTCAGGTCGACGGGTTCGAGCAGTCCGACGGCCTCGGCTCTGTCGGCGCCGGCGAGCAGCGAGGGGGCGACGGGGTCGACGGTAAAGGCCACGTTGTCGAAGGCCGACGCGGTGATGCCGGGGTCGAGCCGCGCGCCGGTGAGCGACTCCAGATGGTCCCCGGCCGCCGCCCGCGCCCGTTCGGGCTCCTCGTTGAGCAGGTCGACGGAGGCGATGTGGCCGCGCAGCAGGTCCTCGACCACCTCGGGGTTGCGGTCGAGGAACTCGGCGCCGACCGCGAGGTGGGTGGTGACGAACCGGCCGTCGGTCTGCGGCCACAGGTCGGCCTCGTCGATGAGCAGGTGCGCGTCGTCCTCGGCGAGCACCCGACTCAGGTGGGGCTCGGGCAGCCAGGCGCCGTCGATCTCGCCGAGGGCGAAGGCGTCCACGGTCTCGGCGTTGGCCTGGGGCACGATCGACAGGTCTCCGCCCCCGGCGGTGTCGACGTCCCAGCCCTGCTCCTCGGCGATCCAGCGCAGCGCCACGTCCTGGGTGCCGCCCAGCTGCGGGGTGGCCAGGGTGGTGCCGCGCAGGTCGTCCAGGGAGTCGATGCCCTCGCGCACGACGAGCCCGGTCCCCCTGGTGGCGGCCCCGGCGACGACGTGCAGCGCCTGGCCCTCGGACTGCGCCCACCCGTTGACGGCGGGGCTGGGGCCGAGGTAGGCGGCGTCGACCTCGCCGGAGAACAGGGCGTTGACGGCGTCGGGGCCGCTGTTGAAGATGCGGGTGTCGAAGGCGACGTCCTCGCCGAGGGCGCCGGGGATGATCCCGTCCTGGACGCCCACGAGGGCCGGGGCGTGGGTGATGTTCGGGAAGTAGCCGAGGGTCAGCGAGGACCCGTCGGCCTCCTCGGCGCCGGCCGCCCCGCACCCGGTGGCGGCCAGGCCGACGGCCAGGGCCGCCAGGGCGGTTCTCAGGGGGAGGGAGGGCACACGCATGGAGTGGTCCTTTTCGTGCTGCGTCGGAGGACGAGCAAAACTCTACTTAATAAGTAGGTTTTGTGGAAGCAGGCGAATCGTCCCCCGCTTCCCGAATGACCAGCCCAAACACCCCGAACCGCACTCCAGGGATGACCCCACCCACCGAGAAGACCCAGGTCAGAACGGCGCGCCGGTCGCGATGCGCGCCACCGGGCACCCGCCGCACCCCCGCGCCACGCCAGCACGGTCGGCAGCACTCCGCATAATGTGATCCAGATCACCACGCCTCGCCCGGGTGTGTCGGAGGCCCGAGATGGCCCGGCG
>NZ_JBSHDN010000086.1:0-26960 GCF_053616335.1 Nocardiopsis sp. NPDC055824 | reverse complement strand
AACCACCACCTATGTGGGGGGCAGCTACATTTTTTTAAACCACACAGTCCCCTTACCCCGGTACGGGGCCGCGGGGGCGCCCGCCGCCCCCCCCGGCCCCCCGGGTCAGCCCTTCAGCTGCTTCTCGATCCCCACCAGGCGCACGCAGACCGTCAGGCCGTGCATGGCCTGCTCCAGGTCCTCCTGGCCGGGGTAGCTGGGCGCGATGCGGATGGTGGCGTCGTCCGGGTCGTCGCCGTAGGGGTGGGTGGCGCCGGCGGGGGTGAGCACGATGCCCGCCTCGGACGCCCGGCGGACGACCTCCTTGGCGCAGCCGTCCTGGACCCGCAGGGTGACGAAGTAGCCGCCCTTGGGCTCGGTCCACGTGGCCAGGCCGGTGCCGCCGAGCTCCGCCTCCAGGATCCGCTGCACGGCGTCGAACTTGGGCCGCAGCAGGTCGCGCTGGCGGTCCATGTGGGCGCGCACGCCCGCCTCGTCGCGCAGGAACTGCGCGTGGCGCAGCTGGTTGACCTTGTCGGGGCCGATGGAGCGCTTGCTGTTGTTGGCGAGCAGCCACTTGACGTTGGCGGGCGAGGAGCCGAAGAAGGCGACGCCGGAGCCGGCGAAGGTGATCTTCGAGCTGGACCCGAAGACGAACACCCGGTCGGGGTTGCCGCTGTCGGCGCACGCCGCGAGGACGTCGGCGATCTCGACGGGCTCGTCGGTGAGGTGGTGCGCCGCGTAGGCGTTGTCCCAGAAGATCCGGAAGTCGGGGGCGGCGGTCGGCATGGCCGCGAGGCGGGCCACGGTCTCGTCGCTGTAGCTGACGCCGTCCGGGTTGCTGTACTTGGGCACGCACCAGATGCCCTTGACCGCGGGGTCCGCGGCGGCCAGGCGCTCCACCTCGTCCATGTCGGGGCCCTCGGGGGTCATCGCGACCGGGATCATCTCGATGCCGAAGCGCTCGCACAGGGCGAAGTGGCGGTCGTAGCCGGGGACGGGGCACAGGAAGGCGATGCGCTCCTCGTCGACCCAGCGGCGCTCGGAGCCCGGCAGGACGCCGAGGAGGGCGTGCACGATGCTGTCGTGCATCAGCTCGAGGCTGGAGTTGCCGAGGGCGAGCAGCTGTCCGACCGGCGTCTGGAGGACCCCGGCGAAGATCTCGCGCAGCTCGGGCAGTCCCTGGAGCCCGCCGTAGTTGCGCACGTCCGTGCCGTCGGCGGCGGTGTGCGTGTCGCCGGGGAGGCCGAGCAGGGCCTCGGAGAGGTCCAGCTGCTCGGGCGCGGGCTTGCCCCGGGTGAGGTCCAGCGAGAGGCCGCGGGCGGCCAGGTCCGCGTAGTCCTTCTGGGCCCGCTCGAACTGCCCTTCCAGGGCGTCGTGGCTCTGCTCGGTGGTCATGGTGGAGTCCTCTCGCGGATACGTCGTGGGGCGCTGCCGAGGATACCGAGAAGGGAGGGGCCGCCGTTCACCGCCCGGGGCCCCGCCGCGGCCTCAGCGGCTGGTCGCGGGGCCGTCCGCCCCCAGCCGGCGCAGTCGCGGGGCCGCCTCGTCCCAGGCTCCGACGAGTTCCGCGGCGACCGCGACCATCTCCTCCTCGGCGATCCCCGGGCGGTAGACGGCGGAGCCGATGCCGAAGCCGGTGGCGCCCGCCTCGACCCACGCGCCCAGGGAGGCGGCGCCGATCCCGCCGACGGGGACGAGTTCGAGGTCGGCGGGCAGCACCGCGCGCCAGGCCTTCATCCCGTCGATGCCCACCTGGGTGGAGGGGAAGAGCTTGACCGCGCGGGCGCCGGCGTGCACGGCGGTGAACGCCTCGGTGACCGTGGCCACGCCGGGGTAGGAGTCCATGCCCAGCTCGACGGTCGCGCGGACGACGTCGGCGTCGACGTTGGGCGACACCACGATCTGACCGCCCGCGTCGTGCACGGAGCGCGCCTGCGCGGTGGTGAGGACGGTCCCGGCGCCCACCCGGGCGTCGTCGGGCAGCTCCTCGCGCAGGACCTCGATGGCGCGCAGGGGGTCCGGGGAGTTCAGGGGCACCTCCAGGGTGCGCATCCCGGTCTCGTAGAGGGCGGAGCCCACGCGGGCGGCGTCCGCGGTGGGCAGGCCGCGCAGGATGGCGATGAGCCCGCTGGGGCGGCGTGTGTCGGTCATGGTTCTCTCCGTGGGTCGTCCGGCCGTCCGGTCCCGCCGGTGTTCCACCGGCCGCGCGGACGGGGCGTGGGTCGTCAGGGGGCTGCGGGTGCGCGGTCCGCGTCGTCGGGTCCGGCCGTGCCGGAGCCGTCGCCGAGCAGTCCCGCGCGCCGGGCGAGGTGGGCCAGGGCGCGGGGGGTGGTTCCCGTGGCTCCGCGGGCGGAGGCCACGCCCGCCCGGGAGAGCGCGCGCCCGTAGCGGTCGCACAGGTCGTCGGTCCCCAGGAGGAGGACGTCGCCCGTGCCGGGCGTGTCCGCACCGCCGCGGAGCTCGCCGCGGACCTCGCTGCCGATGACGAGGCCGGAGACGTAGTCGCCGACCTGGTCGGGCCGAAGCCGGCCGGTGACGACGAGGGAGCGGGCGGAGAAGAGGGTTCCGAGGAGCCCGGGGTCCCCGTCGGGGCCCATCGCCACGTCCAGGCCCCGCTCGTAGGCCTCCCACCGGTCGCCCTCCGCCGGCCGGGCGAGGCGGCCGAGGATGCTGTTCTCCATGAGCAGCGCGTAGACCTCGCCGCTCATGTGGGTGGTGAAGCCGGTGACGACGGAGCCGCGCAGCCGCACCCACTTGGCGTGGGTGCCGGGCAGGACGACGGTCCGTTCGCGTCCCCCGCCGGGCTGCGCGGTGGCGTCCCCCGCGACGTCGGCGAGCAGCGCGCCGACGACCTGGGTCTCCTCGCCGCGCAGGAGGCCGGGCAGGGGCCCCGGGGCGGTGAGCCCGGGCAGGATGTGGACCGGCCCCAGGGAGGACTCGACCCTGGTCAGGGGCAGCGCGGTCGCCAGCGGGTCGACCGGGAGCTCGACGTAGGGCGCCTGGGCCCAGCCCTGGTCGCTGCCGACCATGCCGCTCGCGACGACGGGCAGCGCCCGGGGGGCGGCCTCCGCCCAGTCCAGGCACAGGGAGCGCAGCACCCGGTCGAAGGCCTGTTCCCTGCTCTCTCCCGACTCGCGCGCGCCGGCCGTGACGCGCATGACGCCGTCGTCCGTGGACCTGTGGTCGAGGACGGTTCCGTCCTCCGCCAGGAGGTAGGCGCGGCAGGAGCTGGTGCCCCAGTCCAGCGCCACGAGCCGGGCCGCCGAGTAGTCGTCCATCGCATCCGCTCCGTCGTGCCGTGGTCTGGCCTTATGCCGACAGGTAACGCGAGGCGTCCCACTTTGTCGAACATCGTCCCACATAGAGGGATGGACGGACGCCATGGGGGCCTGACCGGGGACGGGACCCGGCCCTTCCCGGACGCGGCGCGCGGCCCCGGCCGGGTCAGCCCCTCGGGGCGAGGATGCGGTGGGCCTGGTAGCCCAGGGCCAGGGCGACGCGGTCGGCGGCCTCGATGACGGTCCCGGCGAGCTCCGCCTCGCGGTGCTGCAGGTCGATCGCGCTCAGCGGCCCGGACACGGACAGGCCCGCGACGATCTCGCCGGTGGCGTCGCGGACGGGGGCGGCCACGCAGGCCCTCCCCAGGGCGAGCTCCTCGACCTCGGTGGCGTAGCCCCGTGCCCGGGAGCGCTCGATCTCCGCGTCCAGGGCGTCGTGGCCGGTGACGGTGGAGACGGTGTAGGCGTGGAGGTCGTCCCCGAGCAGGGCGCGGCGCTGCTCTGCGGTGCTCGACAGCAGCAGGCACTTGCCCAGGCCGGTGGCGTGCAGGGGGTTGCGGCTGCCCATGAGCACGTGGGCCTTGGGCGCCAGGGCCCCCTCGAAGTTGCACAGGTAGAACAGGGAGTCCCCGTCCCGGACCGCGACGTTGGCGCCGAGGCCGAGCTCCTGGGCCAGGCGCTGGGCCACGGGGCGGGCCTCGCGGTGCACGGGGTTGCCGTTGAGGAAGGCGGCGGCCAGCGACACGTGGTCCATGCCGAGGCGGAAGAACCCGCTGTCCTCGTCCTTGCCGATGAGGCGCGCGGACTCCAGGGTCGCCAGCAGCCGGGAGACGGTGGACTGTCCGATGCCGGTCAGCCGCGCGATGTCGGACACCCGAAGCTCGGGCTTTCCCTCCAGGAAGGCGCGGAGCACGCTGATCGCCCGCTCGACGGACTGGTTCCCACTCTGTTCGGCTGCCACCACGGTCCCATCGCATAAGTGATGCACTGTCCGCATCGTCATCTGCACTGTACGGGTACTCGGTTCGCCGTACCAAACACCCTGCTCACACCGCACCCGGCAGCGCCGGACCTCCTGTTGACGAGCACGGGGATGGGTTCTGGCACTGATCTTGTGGTTTGCTCACGAAGAGTTATGGGGGTCTGCGATTCTGAGCTGAGTGTGAACTTCAGGGGATCGAAGGGCTTCTTCCGCATCTGTCCGGGTTCGTGGTGGAAAGCGGGGAACGGACACCGGGGATGCTCCATCTCGTAGCTCGGGCGAGTTCCGCTGTCGAGGCCTGCCCAAGGTGTGGGACGGAGTCGACCCGCTTGCATGGCCGCTATGAACGCACCGTCCGCGACAGCACGGTCGGCGGAGCAGAGGTCGTGATCCGGGTGCGCATCCGCCGGTTCCGGTGTCTTGACCCGGCCTGTCCGGCAGTGACGTTCGCGGAACAGATACCCGGTTTGACCTCGCCTCATGGCCGGTTCAGCCTGCCGCGCAAGGAAGCCATGACCGCGATTGCGCGAGCGCTCGCCGGCCGTGCGGGGGCTCGGTTGGCCCAGCTGCTGGGGATGCCGGTCAACCGGATGACTTTGCTGCGCTCGCTGCGGGCGCTGCCCGATCCCGAGTTGGCCGCGGCGCCCTCGGCCCTGGGGGTGGACGACTTCGCGCTGAAACGCGGGAACGTCTACGGGACGGTCCTTCTGGACATGGGCACCCACCGGCCGGTCGATCTCCTGCCCGGTCGGACCTCCTCCGCGTTCGCGGCGTGGTTGAAGAAGCACCCCGGAGCACGGGTGATCTGCCGAGACCGCTCCGGGGCCTACGCCGACGGAGCCCGCGTCGGAGCACCCGAGGCTGTCCAGGTCGCCGGCCGCTTCCACCTGTGGCACAACCTCACCGAGGTGGCCGAGCGCGGCCTGGAGCCGATGCTGGGGCCAGTCCAGCGCGCGGCAGAGCGCGTGGGTGTGCAGAGGAGCGCCCGCGTGAGCGAGCGGGACCGGGACGCCCGCCGACAGGTCCGTGCCCCCGACGGCGGAGCTGCGGGCGCGGTGCACGGCGGTGGCGTTGTCGCGGTAGAAGGCGTAGGCGGCGCGGTCGGTGTCGGTGAGCCGGTACCCGGGGCGGACCCGGCCGTCGACGACTGGGGCGTCGGGGTCGATCCACCGCCACACGGTGCGCTCGCTGACTCCGCACCCGGCGGCCGCCAGCCGCACGTGCCGGGACGTGAGCGTTCCCGCCGTGGCGAGCTGACGCGACCGCGCGGTCGCCGCCTGCCTCTTCTCCGGATCGACCACTGCCCACCCCGCGCCGCACGGCTCCTTCGAGGTGAGTATGCGACGAAGGGAAGGTGCTTGTCCGGAGAACGCACACATCACCCGAAGTGACCGCGATCGGCCCCACGCCGTCGGCGGGTCGCGAGGCCGCGCCTGTCCACACCCCAAGGTGTTCTCGCAGATCAGAGGGGAGACCCATCCGGGCGTTCCGGGTGGCCTACCCGTCCTGCGTGGTTCATGCCCGCTCGTCCTGGTTCTGGCCGCCGACAACCCCCCGCATAGCGGCGGCGGGGGCGTCGCGGCAAGACAATCACGAACGAGGGCGTCCGTCGCGGCGAGTCACCCCCGTGTCGGTGTGCCGGGGCCGCGGTCAGCCGACCATCGCCCCTTTCCGGCTTATCTTGTCCGCCCCCTCAGGCGGACCGTGTTTCGTTGCCGGCACCGGTCGTGTCCAACACTGTGCGCATCGTCCATACCGGCGGCCCGCCGGGACGCTGGGAACGGTCGGTGACGCGGAAGCCGTACCGCTGGTAGAGGCTGACGTTGCGCTCCTCGGAGGTCTCCAGTCGCACGGCTCGGGCGCCCTGCCGTCCCGCTGCGTCAAGGCCGAACTCGATCAGGGCTCCCCCGAGCCCTTTGCCCTGGTGGTCTGGGTGGACTCCCAGGGTTTCCAGACTCCAGTCGTCGGGGTCCACGGGCCGCTGGTCGACGCCTGCCAGGCGGTCGATCCGGTCGCCGTACAGGGTGATGATCCGCTCGAGGGTTGCCTCGCCGGGCTCCGATGCGTCCGGAGGCAGGAGCGCGACCACCCCCTCACCGTGCTCGCTGACCGCAACGATCCCGTGGTTCAAGGCGTGTTTCAGGTAGAGGTGCTGGAGCTCGTGCAGCCGGGATGTGTAGTCGTCCTCGGGGATGACATAGCGCGTCCACGGGTAGTCGTCGAAGGCCGCGACCAAGGTGTCGACGACCGCGTCCAGGTCCTGGGGTGCGCCGAGGCGCAGGAACGAAGTCACGAAGGGTCCTCTTCTGGGGTGTGGGTGGGTGGGTGGCCGGGGCCGGAGTCAATGATTGCCCGCAGGGTGGTCAGGTGCCGGTTGAACGCGTCGTGGCCCGCGTCGGTGATACTGACCCATGTGCGGGTGCGTCTGCCCACGGCCTCCTTGCGGACGTCGACCAGGCCTGCTTCCAGGAGCACGGTAAGGGTCTGGGACAGGGTGGAGTCGCTGACCTCCAGGAGGTCGGCGAGAAAACGGAAGTCGGTCTCCTCCAGGTTCCGCAGCGCGGCTAGGAGCGAGAACCTCACCGGTGAGTGGATGAGCGCGTCCAGGTCCTTGCGCGGATGGCTCATCGACGCGAACTCGCCCACAGGCACGCCGCGATCGGGCTGGCCGCGACGGCGCCGGCCAGCACCCACCACCACGGCGAGGAGGCGCCCACGAGCTGGAGGGCGGGGTCGAGCATCAGGGTGTAGAGCGCGAACCACGTTGCCACGGCGATGCCCGTGTTGCGCAAGCCGTGGCGCGGTGCCGACAGGCTGTGGCGGTACGCGGTCGCCCAGACCGAGGCCGAGGCCAGCAGCAGGAGGGCGAACGCGGTCCAGTACGGAGCCCCGAACACGTCGATGGAGAGCGTGAAGGCCAGGGCGAACACGGTCTGCAGTGCCACGAACCACCGGAACCAGCGCACTGCGCGCAGCGCGCGGGCACCGGCCTCCTGGCTGGTGGACACACGGGAAACCGCATCATCATAGGTGAAGTGATTTTCTGCCATGCAACCACTTTACCACTCATAAAGTTATGATTGTGGGCGGACGACCCGCATCCGTCGCACGGGGCGGCTCTCGGGGGCGAGGGGATCGCTACAGGACCTAGGGCCAGACCCCGCCGGAGGCCACGGATCGATTGGGGCCCTCGGAGCTACTTACGGGTTACTGTCCTGTTGCCGGGCCTTCGGGAGAACCATGCCTGGTCAGTGCGCCTTGCGGAGGATGTGTGCGCAGGGGAAGCACTGACATGCCCGTGCTCGTGTCCACTGTCATGTTCGCGTTCGTCAACACCTCCGCCGCCGTACCCGTGCGGCACGGCCGGGCCGGGGCCCGCGCCCCTGCCGGGAGGCGCCCCGGCCCCTCAGGAGAACACCTGGAACTCCCGGACCCTGGCGACGTCGACCTCCGAGGCCGAGGGGTCGGTCACGACCAGCTGGACCCGGTCGACCTCGGCGGACGCGAACTCCACGACGCGCAGCTCCTCGGTGTTGCCGCTCACCGAGGCCAGGGTGGTCCAGCCCCCGCCGGGGGTGCGGCCGCGCACCTCGAAGTCCCGCAGGACGGTGGAGGCGGGGTCGGGCGCGTAGCCGCTGGCCACGCGGACCGCCGACACGTCCGCCACCGCGCCCGGGTCCACGGTGAGGGTGGGCTCGGCGTCGCCCTCGGCGGAGATCCAGCGCGAGGCGTCCGAGCAGTCGCCGTCCACGGCCCGGTCCCCTCCGCTGTCGGCGTCGCGCCGGGAGCTCACCGACGTGGCGCCGCCCAGGGCGAGGTTCTCGCCCAGGTCGGGGTCCTCGGACAGGCCCGAGACCAGCTCCTCCCACGTGCCGCCCCCGGAGGGCGTGCCCCGGGACAGGCCGATGCGGAACACCGAACCCCGCGTCCCCTCCGCCAGGGGCGCGCTGACGTAGAGGGTGTCGGCGCCGTCGGCGCCGGTGAGGGCGCTCAGCCGCTGGAGGCCGGGGCGCTCGGGCCCGGCCCGGTCGAGCAGCCACGGCCCGCTCCCGGACCGCTCCGCCCGCACCACCTGGCTGAACGCCCCCGCGCAGCGGCGGTGCTCGGCCACGAGGTAGACGCGGGTGGTGCCGTCGGCGTGCGTGGTGTCGATCGCCGCGGAGGTGTGCACGCCGCCCGCGCCCGCCTCGGCCAGCACCTCCCTCTCCCAGGCGGTCCCGGTCCAGCGCGCGTACCGGGCGTCGTAGCCGGAGAAGCCGTCCCCGGTGTCACGGTCGCGGAAGCGGTAGGCGACGCCGGCCAGGGAGCCCTCCGGGGTGAGCGCCAGTTTGGCGCTCTGGAGGGAGGGCGCCTGCGTGCCGATGTCCTCGCCCTCGGTGTAGGGCTGGTAGACGACCGCTCCGCCGGGGTCGGCCGCGGCGGGCAGCGCGACGGGGGCGCCCGCGGCGTCCGCCGCGGTCCCGGTCGCGGGGTCGTAGACGAGATAGGAGCCCAGGTGGCGGGCGGTGCTGGAGGGGAAGGGCCCCCACTCCCACAGCACGTGCACCCGTCCCCGGCCGTCCACCTCCAGGTCGTCGGGGTAGAACGCGTGGCCGGGGGCGGAGGCGACCGTGGTCTCGCGGGACCACTCCCCCGCCGCGTTGTCCCAGCGGTACAGGCGGCCGTGGCGCCTGTCGGCGGCGTCGGCCCTGACCAGCGCGTACACGTCGCCGCTCGCGTCGTCGCGGGCGGTCACCGGGTACGTGTAGGTCCCCCCGCCGTCGGGGAGGTCTGCGGCGGACTCCACGAGCGAGTCCACGTCGCCCGGGGCGGTGGAGCGGTAGTAGCGCCAGGCGTCGTTGTGCATGGACACGAAGGCGTGGACGCGGCCGTCGCCGTCCACCGTGATCGAGGGCTGGTTGTGCCCGATGTCGTCGGTGTAGGAGACGCAGTCGGCCCCGGCCCGGGCGCGCAGGCACCCGGAGGTCCACTCCCCCGAGGCGGTGCGCCGGGCGAGGTGGACCTCGTGGCGCCCGGCCTCGGAGGCGGGGGCGTTGAAGGCGAGGTAGTCGTGGCCGTCGACGGAGTCGATCGGCTTCCACCAGGCGGCCTGGTTGGAGGTGTCGACCGCGTAGGGCATCTCCTCGATGTCCGCGGGGGCCTCGGGCGGCGCGGCGAGCGCGCTTGCGGGGGCCGAGGCCAGGCCCGCGGCGAGGGCGGCGGCGGCCAGGGCCGGCAGGGTGCGTCCGGTTCTTCTCACAGGGGGTGTCCAGTCCGTGGTTCGGGGGGCGGGCGGGGCGGGCTGCCCCGGGGACTCCGGCGGGGCGGCGCGGGTCAGGGGGCGGCGTCGGCCGGGGCGCGCCGTCCGGCGGTCTCGCGGAGCCGGAGCACCGTGCCCAGGGAGATCGCGGCGACGAACATGATGTAGAAGGCCGGGCTGATGGGGGACCCCGTGGCCGCCACCAGCATTCCGGCGAGGTAGGGGGCCGTGCCGCCGAAGAGGGCGACGGCGATGTTGTAGGGGATCGCGATGGCGCCGTTGCGCGTGCGCGGGGGGAAGAGTTCGGCCATCGCCGCGCTGACCGCCCCGTCGAAGGCGGCGATGAGCACGCCGAGGAGGGCCATGGCCAGGAACGCGAGCGCGAAGCTGCCCTGGGACATGAGCCAGAAGGCGGGGTAGGACAGCAGCAGGAACCCGCCCGCGCCCGCGACGAGCAGCGGCTTGCGGCCCACCCTGTCGGACAGCGCCCCCATGAACGGCACCAGGACCGCGACCACGGCCAGGCACGCGGTGGTGACCTGGAAGGACTGCACCGAGCTGAAGCCCAGGGTCTGGGCGAGGTGGCTGGGCATGTAGGTCTGGAGCGTCCAGTGGGCGACGGCCTTGATGACGACCATGCCCGCGAGCAGGAGCATCGCGGTCCCGCCGGTGCGGAACGCCTCCCTGACGGGGGACTGCGCGATCTCGCCGAGCTTCTCCAGGCGGCGGAACTCCGGCGTGTCCTCCATGCGCACGCGCAGGTAGAGGCCGACCAGGCCGAGCGGGAGCGCGAGCAGGAAGGGGATGCGCCAGCCCCAGTCGCCCATGGCGGCGTCGCCCAGGACCGTGGTCAGCAGCAGGGCCAGCCCGGAGCCCGCGACGAAGGCCAGGAACCCGAAGGTGTCGATCCAGCTGGTGAGGAAGCCGCGCCGGCCGCGGGGGGCGTACTCGAACAGCAGGGTCGTGGCGCTGGCGGACTCGCCCCCGGCGGCGAAGCCCTGGACGAGCCGGGCGAGGACGAGCAGCAGCGGGGCGAGGGCGCCGACCGTGGCGTAGGTCGGCAGGACGCCGATGAGGAAGGTCGCCCCCGAGGTGATGAGGACGATCAGGGCGAGGACCTTCTGCCGTCCGATCCGGTCGCCCAGCGGTCCCCAGAAGAGGCCGCCGAGGGGGCGGACCACGAAGGAGACGGCGAACAGCGCGAACGTGGAGAGCAGCGCCGCGGTGGGGTCCCCGGGGGCGAAGAAGTTGGCCGCGATGCTGGTGGCGAGGGTTCCGTAGATCCCCATCTCGAACCACTCCACGAAGTGTCCGATGCCCGTGGCGAGCAGGACCTTCCTCGTCTCCCTCCGGGTGGGAGGGGCGACGTCCGCGGCGCGCACGTCGGATGTTCCTTCGGTCATGTCTACCTCGTCGTCCGTGTCGTCGGCCGGGGGTCCGGCCACGTGGCGGAAGGCCGGCGCCACCGCTATCGAGAGAGCGCGTTGCACCCTGTGTCTTATCCACCACGTCATTGCATGAGCCATGCAGTGTGTGCAACAGTGATTTAACTCAGTCGACATGTCAAGGGTCACATGGGAAGTTCGATGCGCATTCGTAACGTAGAGACGTTCGTCGTCAAGGTGCGGGGCCCAGCCGCCTACCTCGGCTCCCTCGCCGACGGCTCGGCGCTCACCGAGGAGCAGGGCTACCGGGTCCGCGAACCGTGGCTCAGCCTCTACTCCGCCCTCTTCGAGACCCTCCTGGTCCGCGTCGAGGCCGAGGACGGCACCGCCGGGTGGGGCGAGGCGCTGGCCCCCGTCGGCCCCGAGATCCCCGCGCAGGTGGTCGACGGGCTGCTCGCCCCGCAGCTCATCGGCGCCGACGCCACCGCGCCGCGCCCCGCCTGGGCGCGGCTGCGCTCGCTCATGCGCGAGCGGGGCCACCTGGTCGGCCACCAGGCCGACGCGCTCGCCGCCGTCGACATCGCCCTGTGGGACCTGGCCGGGAGGATCAGCGGACTCGGCGTGGCGGCCCTCCTCGGCGGCGCGCACCGCACCCGCGTGCCCACCTACGTGTCCGGGCTCCCGAGCCCGGACGACGCCGGACGGGCCGACCTCGCCCGCCGGTGGCAGGAGCGGGGGGCCCGCACGGTCAAGCTCCACCTGGGCAACGGGGTGGACGCCGACCTGGCCACCGTCGACGCGGTGTCCGCGGCGGCGCCCGGCCTGGCCCTCGCCGTGGACGCGCACTGGCGCTACACGCCCTCCCAGGCCGCCCGGCTGGGGCGGGAGCTGGCCGACCGCGGGGCGGTGTTCCTGGAGGCCCCGCTCGCGCCGGAGGACGTCGAGGGCCACCGCCGCCTCGCCGACCGGATCGAACTGCCCGTCGCCGTCGGGGAGACGCTGCGCAACCGCTACGAGTTCGCGCAGTGGCTGGCGGCGGGGGCCCTCGGCCTGGCCCAGCCCGACGTCGGCCGCACCGGCGTGACCGAGGCCGCCTCGATCGCCGAGGTGTGCTCGGCCCACCACGTGCCCGTCGCCCCGCACCACTCCGTCGGCCTGGGCCCCGCGCTCGCCGCCGGGGTGCACGTGAGCGCGGCGACGGAGTACTCCCCCTTCTTCGAGTACCAGCCGACCACCGTCGAGACCGCCGCCGAGCTGGGCTTCCACTTCGACGCGCACCCCGACGGCATCGGGCTCGGCTCCGGCCCCGGACTCGGCCTGGAGGTCGACGAGGAGCGCGTCCGCTCCGCCGCCGTCCGCCACCGCTCCACGCGGTGACCCCGCTCCGGCCCCGGAGCGGCCGCGCCCGGCGCCGCCCCCCGGGGGACGGGCGGAGCGCACCGTCCGGCGCCGGGGGCGCAGCGCCCGCCCGCACCTGCCGGGCCGCCCGGCGCGGCGGCGCGCCGCCGCCCGCAGACCACGACCGACGAACCACCCACCCACCCACCGGAAAAGAGGCGACCATGACCGCTCTCGGCGGACTCGTCCCCATCCTCGCCACCCCCTTCCACCCGGACGGAACCCTCGACGACGAGGGGCTGCGCCGGCTCGTCCGCTTCCAGTTGGCGTGCGGCGTCGACGGCCTCGCCGTGTTCGGCATGGCGAGCGAGGGCTTCGCCCTCACCGCCGACGAGCGGTCCCGGATCCTCGACGCGGTCGCCGAGGAGGCCTCGGGAGCGGTGCCGGTCGTCGCGGGGGTCAACGGGACCTCCGTCGAGACGGCCGTCGAGCAGGCGCGGGCCGCGGAGGCGGGCGGGGCGGACTCGCTGATGGTGCTGCCCCCGTACCTGGTCAAGCCCTCGGCCCGCCAGGTGGTGGAGTTCTACACCCGGGTGTGCGCCGCGACGGCGCTGGACGTGATGGTCCAGGACGCGCCCGGGGCGACGGGGGTGTCCATGGCTCCGGCCGTGATCGCCGAGATCGCCGCGCTGGAGCGGGTCACGTCGGTCAAGGTCGAGTCGCCGCCCACCCCGGCCTCGACCGCCGCCGTGCGCGCCGCCCTGGACGCGCGGGGCGCCGACGCGGCCGTGCTGGGCGGCCAGAACGCCTTCTTCCTGCTGGAGGAGTACGGGGCCGGCGCCGTGGGCACCATGCCCGCCTGCGAGGTGAGCGACCTGCTGGGCGGCGTCCTCTCCCTGTGGGAGGGCGGGGACCGCCGCGCCGCGAGGCGCGCCTACGACCGGCTGCTGCCGCTGCTGCGCTTCGGCATGCAGGGCGGCGTCGCCTGGGCCGTGCACAAGGAGGTGCTGGTGGCCCGCGGCGTCATCGGCTCCGCCGCCGTGCGCCTGCCCGCCGCCCCGCTCGACCCGCGCACCGCCGCCGGGCTCGCCGCGATCCTGCACGACCTCGGCCTGCCCGACCACGACACCGTCGTGGCGGCGGCCCGGGGCGCGAACCCGTCGCCGCGCGCGGCGGGGACGGCGGACGCCGGTCCCGGTCGCGGGCCGGACGGCTCCGGGGCGCAGGCCGCGGGAGCCCCGAAGGCCGCGTCCGCCCCGGTGGGCGGGAGCGCTGCGGCGGCGGGCGGTGCGGGCCGATGAGCAGGCGCGTCCTCGTCGTCGGGGCCTCCTCCGACATCGGCCGGGCCGTCTCCCGGGCCTTCGCCTCCCGGGGCGACCGGGTCGCGGGCGTCTCCCTGGAGGAGTTCGACGACCCCTCGCTCGACCTCGCCCTGGCCGCCGACTGCGCGGACCCGGCGGGCGCGGCGGCAGCGGTCGCCGGGGCGGCCGAGGCCCTGGGCGGACTGGACGTCCTGGTCCCGGCGGCCGCGGCCATGCCCGTGGCCCCCGCCGAGCACACCAGCGACGAGCAGTGGCGCACGGCCGTGGACACCACCCTGGGCTCGGCGTTCTACACCTGCCGGGCGGCGCTCCCGCTGCTCGGCGAGGGGTCGGCGATCACGGCCGTCGGCTCGGTGAACGGCACGCTCGCGGCGCCCGGCCTGCCCGGCTACGCGGCGGCCAAGGCCGGCGTCGAGGGGCTCGTGCGCCAGCTCGCGCTGGAGTACGGGCCGCGGGGGGTGCGGGTGAACGCGGTCGCGCCGGGGCTCATCGGGGGCAGGGGGCTGGCCGCCGCCTCCGAGGGCTACCCGCTCGGCCGCACCGGCACGCCCGAGGAGGTCGCGCACGCGGTCGTGTTCCTGTCGGCCCCGGAGTCCTCCTTCGTCACCGGCGTGGTCCTGCCGGTGGACGGCGGGCTCTCCATCGCCTCCCCCGCCGCGTTCCTGCGCCCCGACCTGCGCGCCCGGTTCCTCCCCGGCACCGGGGACTGACCCCGGACCGCCCACGGACCCCCGCCCGTCGGACGGCGGGCGGGGCCACCGCGGGGGCGTCGGGACCGGCCCGGCCTGGCCGGGGCCGCCCGGGTTCTCCCCCGCCGACCCGGCCTGAAGAAGTCCCCGCCACCGGGCCCCGGCGGCCCGCCCGCCGGGGCCGGGTCCCCTTCTAGAAGGGGCGGTCCCCCACGATGGCGACGCGCTCGGCGATCCGGGGGTGGGGGTGGTAGTCGTTCACCGCGTAGTGCTGGGTGGCGCGGTTGTCCCAGAAGGCGACCGAGTCGCGCTCCCACCGGAAGCGCACCTGGAACTCCGGCGCGTGCGCCTGCTGGAACAGGAAGCGCAGGATCTCGTCGCTCTCGGCCCGCTCCATCCCGACGATGCGGGTCGTGAAGGAGACGTTGACGAACAGAGTCCTGCGCCCGGTCTCGGGGTGCGTGCGCACGACGGGGTGCTCGACCGGCGGGAACCGGTCCTGCCACTCCAGGAGCCTGCGCTCGTCCAGGAACCGCGAGAACCCCGGGATGACGTCGTGGACGGCGGTGCGGCCCTCGATGCGCTCCTTGACGGTGTCGGGCAGGTTGTCGTAGGCGGCGGCCATGTCGGCCCACAGGGTGTCGCCGCCCACGGGCGGGACCTCCACCAGGCGCAGGATCGCGCCCATGGCGGGCCGCTCCCTCCAGGTCACATCGGTGTGCCAGACGTTCTCGTAGCTGGGAGGCGTCCCGCCCTTGGCGAACCGGGCGACGTGGGCGTCGTCCCCCTGGTCGATGAACGGGTTGGTCTCCAGCTCCCCCCACATCCGGGCGACGGCCTTCTGGCGCGCGGAGTCGATGGGCTGGTCGCGGAAGAAGACGACCTTGTACTCCAGGAGCGCGCGGTGGATCTCGGCGCGCAACTCCTCGCCGATCTCCTCCCGCAGGTCCACGCCGTGGATCTCGGCGCCGATGAGGGCGCCGAGGGGGCGGACCTCGAACAGGCGGTAGGGCTGGGCGGACGCGCCCTCGGGGAGCCGGCGCAGTGTGCGCGGGCCCTCGACGAGCGCCGTGTCGACCGCGGCGCTGTCGCGCAGCCCCACCGTGGTCTCGATCATCGCAGTCATGTTCCATACCTTTCCGATGGGAAAACAGGATAAACGGGGGGCTCCCACCGGGCCCCGCGGCTCGCCGGGCGGCGGCCGGGGGACGGAGGCCCTGTTCACGGGCGGGGGCGGTCTGCGCGGAGGGCGTGAGACACGAGTCCCCGGACACCGGACCGGACGCCGCGCCGGGCACGGGGAGCGGACGGGACGGGACACGGAGACACGGCCCCGGGACCGGACCCGGCGGTCACCGGCGGAACGCCGGCACGGGTGCCGCCCGCGGGTCAGGCGCGGGGAGGGGAGCCCAGTCGGCCGCGGCGCAGGATGAGTCCCGGCGTGCCGCGGCGCTTCCGGTCGGGCCGGGCGGACCGGCGGGCGGTCGGGCGGTTCGACGGGAGGGCGTCCATAGGACCGACAGTGGCGCATCGGGGCCGCCCCGTCAATGCCCTCCGCCGACAGGCGTCCGTACCCCGGGGCCCCGCCGGGCCCGCGGGCGCGGCGGGGCCCCGGGCGTATGGACGGATGACCGGACAGGCGCGGATAGTCGCAGGTTGACCGTAAAGAACCTGGAATGCCAGGCAAACGACAGATGGTCATTCGGTGAATACTCAGTGTAGTAAAGGGGATATGGACATGAACGCGTCACCTGTTCGTTCGATCCCTGGACCTGCCCCTTCCAGGGCGAGGAGTCCCCCGTGCAAGAGCGATGGAACCGTGCCTCCGTTCCCCAGCCCTTCACCCGCTCCCGGCCGTCGTCGGGCGGGTGGCGCGTATGACCTTTCGGCGCCCGCGCCCGCGGAGACGGCGACCGGCCGGCACCGAGGCGCGCGGGGCGCTGGCTGCCCTGTGCGTCACCGTCACCGTCAGCCAGGGAGTGCTGTTCTACGCCTTCCCCGTGCTGGGACCGGCCATCGCCGAGGACACCGGCTGGTCCCTCCCGATCGTCATCGTCCTGTTCTCCGGCTCCCAGGTGATGGCGGGGCTCAGCGGCCCCTTCGTGGCCCGCTGGCTGCGCCTGCGCGGCCCGCGCGCGGTGATGACCGCGGCCGCGCTGCTCGGGGCCCTCGCCATCGTCGGGGTCGCCCTGGCCCCCGACCTGTGGTTCTTCGGCGCGGCCTGGCAGGTGGCGGGGATCGCCGTCGCCGGCCTCTCCTACCCGCCCGCCTTCGCCGCCCTGACCCGCTGGTACGGTCCGCGCCGGGTCCGGGCCCTGACCTTCCTCACCCTGGTCGGCGGCCTGGCCAGCACCGTCTTCGCGCCGCTGACCGCCGCGCTGGAGGCACAGGTCGGCTGGCGCGGCACCTACCTCGTCCTCGCGCTGATCCTGGCCCTGGTCGCGGTCCCGCTGCACGCCCTGGCCCTGTCCCGGCCCTGGAACCCCGCCCGGGCGGAGGACCGGATCCGCGACCGCACCGCCGTGCGCGCGGTGCTGCGCAGCGGCGCGTTCTGGGCGCTCACCACGGCGCTGGCCCTGGGCACCCTGACCGTGTACGCGGTGGTGGTCGCCATCGTCCCGCTCATGCAGGAGCGCGGCTACGGCACCACCGAGGCCGCCTGGGCGCTCGGCGTCGTGGGCGTGGGGCAGGTGCTGGGCCGCCTCGCCTACGCCCCGCTGGCGCGGATCAGCGGGTCGGTCCACCGGATCGCGGTCGTGCTCCTGGCCTGCGCGGCGGCGACCGCCCTGCTCGCCCTGGTCAGCGGACCGCTGTCCCTGGTCATCGGCGCCGCCGCGCTGGTGGGCTCCGCCAGGGGCGTGCTCACCCTGCTCCAGGCCACCGCCGTGGCGGACCGCTGGGGGGAGGCGCACTACACCACGCTCAACGGCGTCATGCACACCCCGCTCATGCTCACCATGGCGCTGGCCCCGGGGGCGTGCGCGCTGCTGTCGGGCCCGATGGGCGGCTACGCCGCCGTGTTCCTGCTGCTGGCGGGGCTCTCCGTGCTCGGCGCCGTCGTCGCCCTGGCCAGCGGCCCGAAACGCGCCAGACCTGCCCCGGCATGAGGCGGGGGACACCTCCGGCGGGCGTCGGGCCCGGTGCGACAGGGGCGAGGACGGTCTCCCGGCCCGGGACCGGCACGGACGGCGCCTCCCGGGACCGCCCGCGTCCCGGAGGCGCCCCTCCCCCACACCGGCCCCCTGAGTCCGATGAGGGGACCCTGTACAACCCGTTCCGCGGATGTCGGCCGGATGCGGGCATCACGGTTCCCGGCGACCGGCCTCGGGGAACAAGGGAAGCAGGATCCCGACCGCCGACAAGGACACCGTGACCCGCCCCACCGCCCCCGGTCGCGGGCACGGCGCACAACGACCCGAGGAGACACAGGTGAGCGAGCAGCCCCCCGAAGGCGGGATCGACGACCCCGCCGGGACCGAACCGGACGGCGGCATCAACGACCCGATGTCAGCCCCGGAGGGCGGGGTCGGGAACCCCGCCTGACACGGGAAGGACCGCCCCCGTCCACCGCGAGGCGGACGGGGGCGCGGTGCGTCCGGAACCTACCGCCCGCGTCCCGGAGGCACCCTCCCCCACACCGGCCCCGTCCGTTCCGTCACCGTATCCTCACGATCCGTGGCACAGGTCTTGACAGGTCTAGACCAGCTTGCTTAGGTGACGGCACCCCCTGCGGCGCGCGGTCGGACGTCGCGCCGCACCCTAGGAGTGTGACCCCGTGATCCGACGTCTCCTGAGCCAGCTGGCCGCGCTCGGCGCGCTCGCCGCTGTGCTCGCCGTCCTCCCCGCGTTCTCCGCACAGGCCGCCACCGCCTGCGCGACCGCCTGGAGCTCCTCCGCCGTCTACACCGGCGGCAGCCAGGCCTCGTACAACGGCCGCAACTACACCGCCAAGTGGTGGACGCAGAACGAGCGCCCCGGCGCCTCCGACGTCTGGACCGACCAGGGCGCCTGCGGCAACGGCGGCGAGGAGGAGCCCAACCCCGTCGCGTTCGTCGTCAGCGAGGCCCAGTTCAACCAGATGTTCCCGAACCGGAACTCCTTCTACACCTACAGCGGCCTCACCACCGCCCTCAGCTCCTACCCGGCCTTCGCCAACACCGGCAGCACCGAGGTGCGAAGGCGCGAGGCGGCCGCCTTCCTCGCCAACGTCAGCCACGAGACCGGCGGGCTGGTGCACATCAGGGAGACCAACGAGGCCAACTACCCGCACTACTGCGACTGGAACCAGCCCTTCGGCTGCCCGGCCGGCCAGGCCGCCTACTACGGACGCGGTCCGATCCAGCTCAGCTGGAACTACAACTACAAGGCCGCCGGCGACGCCCTGGGCATCGACCTGCTGAACAACCCCTACCTGGTCGAGCAGAACGCCTCGGTCGCCTGGCGGACCGGCCTCTGGTACTGGAACACCCAGAGCGGCCCCGGCACGATGACGCCCCACAACGCCATCGTCAACGGCCACGGCTTCGGCGAGACCATCCGCTCGATCAACGGCGCGATGGAGTGCAACGGCAACAACCCGGGGCAGGTCCAGAGCCGCATCAACAAGTTCACGGAGTTCACCCAGATCCTCGGCACCACCACCGGGGGGAACCTGAGCTGCTGATCCGACGGGCGCGGCGAAGCGCCCGCGGACCGCATCGGAGCGGGGGTGTCCCCGGCGACCGCCGGGGGCGCCTCCGCTCCGGTGTCCCGGGAGCAGGGGCCGGCCCCGCCGACCCTGTTCCCGACCCCGCCGGACGGCGCTCCGGGCCGTGCCTCCCCGCACCGTCCCGGCCCCGCGACCGGACGGCCCCCTCCCACGGGGCCCGCGCCCGTGGAGCACGACCGGGCCCGCGCACCGCCCCGGAACCCCTCGGAGGGCGCCCCGGGGTCAGCGCGCCCCGGCCGTGCCACCGGACGGCGCGAGCGCGCCGGAGAGCGCCGCGACGTGCTCGGGCACCCCGGTCCCGGGCGCCAGGCCGGGGTCGGGCTCGGGTGCGCCGAACACCTGGCGGACCGGCACGACGCCCGCCCAGACCGGCAGGCCGAGGTCGTCCTCGTCGTCCACGGGCGGGCCGGTCCGCACCTTCACTGAGGCCTCCTCCAACGACAGCGCCAGCACCCGTGTGGCGGCGAGCTCCTTGGCGGTGGGCGGGCGGACGGCGTCCCACCGCCCCGGCGCGAACTGCTCGGTCAGGGCCCGCAGCGCGGCCAGCGACTCCTCCTCGTCCCCGACCACGCGCGGCACGCCGTAGACCATGGCGGAGCGGTGGTTGAGGGAGTGGTTGAACGCGGACCGGGCCAGGACGAGGCCGTCCACGAGGGTCACGGTCACGCACACCTCCCCGCCGGCGCGCAGCGACCGGGCGCCGGTGGACCCGTGCAGGTAGAGGGTGTCGCCGATGCGGCCGTAACCGGTGGGGACCACCATGGGCGCGCCGTTCACGACGACGCCGAGGTGGCAGACCGACCCGGCGTCCAGGAGGTCGTAGAGGTCGGTGCGCGCGGTCCGGGCCTTGTGCTTGGCGCGGCCGAGTCTGGTGCGTTCCGTGGTCGAGAGCATGGAGCTAGCCTAGGAAGAAGTGGACTCCCCGAACACAGCCACTTCCTCCCTGAAACGGAAGACCACTTTGTCCCGACCGCCGGCCGACCCGCCCCTGCGCCTGGACCGCTCCAGCGCGGTGCCGCTCACCGTGCAGCTGTCCGACGCGCTGCGCGGCGCCATGTCCGAAGGGCTGCTCAGGCCGGGCGAGCGCCTGCCCTCCAGCAGGTCCCTCGCCGCGCAGCTGGGCGTCAGCCGGACCGTCGTGACCGAGGCCTTCCAGCAGCTGTACGCCGAGGGCTGGCTCGACGGACGGCACGGGTCGGGCACCTACGTCGCCGAGCACGCCTCCCCGTCGGCCCCGCCCTCCCCCGGCGCACCCGCGCCTCCGGGGGGCCGGCCGCCGCCCGCGGCGGGCCGGGCGCCCGAGCCGCGCCTGTCGCGGGCGGAGGCCCGGCGGCTGGGCATGGTCGACCTGCGTCCGGGCGTCCCCTGGGTGCGCTCGCACGACGGGGCCGCCTGGCGCAGGGCCTGGCGGCACGCGGCCTCCCTGCCGCTGGACGACGACCCCGACCCCCGCGGGCTCCCGCGGCTGCGCGAGGCGCTCGCCGAGCACCTGCGCCGGACCCGCGGCGTCCGGGTCGGCCCGCGGAACGTCCTGGTCACCCGCGGCACGGGCAACGGCCTGGACCTGCTCGCCGCGACGGTCCTGGCCCGGGGCGGGCGGGCGGGGGTCGAGGAGCCCGGCTACCAGAGGGCGCGCGACATCCTGGAGTCGCGCGGGGCGGAGGTCGTCCCCTGCCGGGTGGACCGGGACGGCATCGTCGTCGACGACCTGCCCGCCGACCTGTCCGTGGTCTACACGACGCCCGCCCACCAGTACCCGCTCGGCGGACGCCTCCCGGTCCCCCGCCGCGAGCGCCTGCTGGCCTGGGCGCGCAGCCGGGGCGCGCTGGTCGTCGAGGACGACTACGACGCCGAGTTCCGCTACGACGTGGCGCCGCTGCCCGCGCTGTACGGATTGGACCCCGGGCACGTGGTCCTGCTCGGCACCCTCTCCAAGACGCTGTCCCCGGACCTGGGGATCGGCTGGCTGGTCGCCGACGCCGCGCTGCTCGAACGCGTGGCCGGGACCCGCGACCGCCTGTCCGACCGCACCGGCGTCCAGGCCCAGGCGGCGACGGCCCTGCTGCTGGAGCGCGGCGACCTCGACCGGCACCTGCGCCGCATGCGCCTGGAGTACGCCCGCCGGCGGCGGACGCTGATCGACCACCTGGGCCCGTACCTGACCGGGGACACGGCGGGGCTGCACGTCATGCTGCCGCTGCCGGCCGACGCGGTCGCCGGGGTGGTGGCCGAGAGCGCGGAGCAGGGCGTCCTGGTGGAGGACACCTCGCGTGCGAGCCACGGCGAACCGACCGTCCACGGCCTGATCCTGGGCTACGGGGCCGCGCACCCGGCCGACCTGCGCAGGGCGTGCCGGGTCCTGGCCGGGGCCGTGGGCCGCCGCGCGGGGGGCGGCGGCCCGGCGGCCCGCTGAGCCCCCCGCCGTTCCGCGGAGGGAAGGGGCGTGGGCCCCGGGACACGGGGACCGGACCGCCGTCGGGAAGCAGTTCGGGCAGCGCTCCCCCGTGGGCCGGGGACCGGGCCCCGTCAGGCGGTGCGGGCCCGCCTCCTGCGGCGCGCCCCGACGGCGAGGTCCACCGCGAGGAACAGCAGCAGCGACACCCCCAGGACCGGCAGCAGGTACCCGACGGCCACCGCCACGGCGACGACCCCGACCCTGGCCCACGGCGGAGCCGCGCGCCACGCGCCGCGCGGGATCGGACGCCCCGTCGCGAACGCCCCGTCCCTGGTCGGACGGCGCTGCCACCACATGCGGTAGCCCCAGAAGATCATCGCCAGCAGCCCCAGGACGAGGACGGTCAGCAGCACCTGGTTGACCACCCCGAACAGCAGGCCCATGTGGAAGGCGATGCCCCAGGTGGACAGCTTGGCCATGAGGGGGTAGTCGGCGAAGCGCAGCTCCTCGACCACGGTGTCGGCGTGCGCGTCGACGGCGACCGCGTCCTGCTGGACCGGCCAGCTCTGGTCGGTCTCCCTGACGGTGAACGGCGCGCCGTCCTCCACCGGAAAGGACACCTCGACCGGCCCTTCGAGACCGGCCGAGCGGGCCGTGTCCAGCACCGCGTCGACCTCGCCGGCCGGGTCGGCGGCCTCGTGTCCGGCGTGGTCCCCGTGGCCGGAGTGTCCTCCGTGGTCGGAGGGGGCGGGCGCGGAGAGCGCCGGGGTCTGCCAGCCGAACGCGCCCCGGATCCCGCCGATGTTCTCCCCGGCGAACTGGGACCAGGTCAGCCCGGTCGCGGACACCAGGAGGAGGCCGGCGAGCGCCCAGGTACCGACGGACCCGTGCCAGGAGAGTGTCCTGGCGCGCCCGGAGGCCGAGCGCCGGGGCAGCAGGACGCGGCGCGCGCGGCGGTTGCGCCGGCCGCGGGAGAGCCACAGGGCGAGGCCGCCGAGGGCGACCGCCCACAGCCAGCTCGCTGCGAGCTCGCTGTACAGGCGGCCGGCGTCGCCCAGGTGCAGGGTCCGGTGGAACTCGGAGAGCCAGGACCGCACCGGGAGCGACGCGCTGCTGCCGTAGCTGGTCGAGTCGCCGACGACCTCCCCGGTGTGGGGGTCGACGAAGACCGCCAGGCGGTAGCTCGCGGAGAGGCCCTCCGCGTCGAAGAGCACGCGCGTGGTCAGTCCCGGTCCGACGGAGGGGCGCACGGCGCTCGGCTCCGCCTCCGGGTGTGCGGCGAAGGCCGCCTCGACCTGCTGTGAGAGCGGGACGGCGGTGTCCGCCGGTTCGACGGTGAGCAGGTCGGCGTGGACCGCTTGTTCGAGTTGGGGCGTGTAGACGTACAGGAGCCCGGTCAGGGCTGCCACCACGATGAACGGGGCGACGAGGACGGCTGCGTAGAAGTGCATCCGTAGGACCAAGGGGCGTAGGGAGGACCACAGGGTGCGGGCGGGGGCGGGCGTAGCGGGATCGGCGGAGGAGGCGGGAGCTGCGGGATCGCCGGGGACGGCGGGATCGGGCGTGGCGGGGACGGGGGGTGCGGGCTCGCCGGGGACGGGGGCGCCCGCCGCGGGCTCGTGGGGGTCGGAGGTGTCGTTTCTTCGCATGGGTCGGGGCCTTCTGCTGATCTCCCCGCTCCCCCGTGGGGGACGCGGGCACGGGTGGCGGCGCCGGCGCGCGGGGCGTCGGCGGGGGCCGGGCGCAGGGCGCGCGGCAGGCGTCGTGGTGTCGATCAGGGAAGGGCCGGGGGCCCGCGCACGAGGCGGACGCACCGCTGTCCCGGGCGGGGGGCGGGCACACCGGTGCGGGCGAAGCGCGGCGGGCCGGGGAGCACGACCGTGCGGGGGCGTGCGAGGAGGACGAGGAGCACTCCCCGCAGGAGCGCGTCCAGGAACCCGAGGAGGTCGAAGAGGGCGCGTTCGCCCTGGCGCAGCCACCACGCGCTCACGAGCCCGGCCGCGGCGTGGGCGAGCAGCATGTCGGCTCCGGCCCCGGACGCGCCTTCGGGGAGGGCGGCGTGCGCGGCGGCGTGCCCGTGGCCCGTCCCGCCCGGCGCGGTCGCCCCGGACGGGGAGGCGAGGGTGAACACCAGGTGCAGTGCGGCCTGGCCCCACAGCATCCGGGCGGCGAGCGCGCCCAGGCCCTGTTCGGAGCGGGCCGCGCCGTGGGCGAGCGCGAGGGCCAGCACGCCCCCCAGGGCCAGGGCGAGCGGGGGCACGCCGTGCCCGGAGGAGAGGCTGTGCCCGGTGGCGGAGACGCCCACGCACACCCCCGCGAACACCGCGGAGCGCGGCAGCCGGGGCGGGGCGGGCGTCGACATGGCTGCCATTGTGCACGGGCGGCGGTTGCGTGGCTATACGTGTACCCGGGGTGATTTCGGCCGGGCCCCCGCGCTCGCGGCCTCGCCGGAACCCCTGCGGGTCCGACGTTCTACCCCCTTGTCCCTTTCGGGCCCTTTTTGCCCTTCGGACCGGCGAATCCGTGCCCCGATCACGTGCGCGAGTGGTGCAATTCAAGCCTAGAATGATAACCATTGTCATTATCGCGCATATCGGAAGGGAGACCCGGTGCGCCAACTGTCCGTCCCCCCGGACGAACCACGGCAGGCACACAGTCCCGACCCCCGCTCCGCTTCCACCCCCGCCCCGGCGGGCCCGCGCCGGGTCCGCCGCCTGTCCACCCCCGCCGGCGCCGCGCTGGCCGCGGTCGTGCTCGGCGCCGTCCTGGCCGTGTCGATGGTCCTGGCGATCGGACTGGGTTCGGCGCTCGTCCCGCCCGGCGAGACCGTGCGCTACCTGTGGGCGGCCCTCACCGGCGGCGCCATCCAGGCCGACGAGGTCGTCCGGTACCAGATCATCTGGCAGATCCGGACGCCGCGCGTGATCCTCGCCGCCCTGGTCGGCGCCGGCCTCGGCGTCGTCGGCGTCGCCGTCCAGGCGATGGTGCGCAACGCGCTCGCCGACCCCTACATCCTCGGCGTCTCCTCCGGGGCCTCCGTGGGCGCCGTCCTCGTCGGCGTGTTCGGGGCCCTCTCGGCCCTGGGCGTCTACGCGGTCTCCGCCGGCGCCTTCCTCGGGGCCCTCGTCGCCACCCTCCTCGTCTACCTCATCGCCTACTCCCGGACGGGGGTGACACCGCTGCGCCTGGTGCTGACCGGTGTCGCCCTGTCCTTCGGGTTCCAGGCGGTCATGAGCGTGATCATCTACCTCGCCCCCAGCAGCGAGGCCACGAGCACGGTCCTGTTCTGGTCCATGGGGAGCTTCGGCGCGGCCACCTGGGGCTCCCTCCCCGTGGTCGCGGCGGTGGTCGTCCTCGGGGCGGTGATGCTCCGCGGCCTGGCACGCCCGCTCGACGTCATGGCGCTGGGCGACGAGACGGCGGCCAGCCTGGGCATCGGCGCGGACCGGCTGCGCCGGTGGCTCTTCGCCCTGACCGCCGTCATGACCGGGGCCATGGTCGCGGTGAGCGGGGCGATCGGGTTCGTCGGCCTCGTCATCCCGCACATCGTGCGCATGCTCGTGGGCGCCGACCACCGCCGGGTCCTCACCGTCGCCCCGCTGGTCGGCGCGGTCTTCATGGTGTGGGTCGACCTCGCGTCCCGCGTGGCCGCGGCCCCCCGCGAGCTCCCGCTGGGCGTCATCACCGCCCTGATCGGCGTCCCGGTGTTCATCACCCTGATGCGCCGCAGGGGCTACCTGTTCGGAGGACGCTGATGGACCTGCGCCTCGACGGCCTGTCCGTCGAACTCGGCGGCGAACCGATCGTCCGCGCGCTGACGCTGGACGTCCCCGACGGGCAGGTGGTGGGGCTGGTCGGCCCCAACGGCTCGGGCAAGTCCACCGCCCTGCGCTGCGTGTACCGGGCCCTGCGCCCCGACGCGGGCCGGGTGTGGCTGGGGGCGGAGGACCTGTCCTCCCTCAGCCTGCGCCTGAGCGCCCAACGGGTCGCGGCGCTGACCCAGGAGAGCGGCAGCGACCTGGACTTCACCGTGGAGGAGGTCGTGGCCCTGGGCCGCGCCCCCCACCTGCGGGGCAACCAGGCGCTCAGCGCCCGCGAGCGCGACCTGTGCCGCAACGCCATGGAGCTCCTGGACGTGGCGCACCTCGCGCACCGGGGCGTGCTCGAACTGTCCGGCGGGGAGCGCCAGCGGGTCCTGGTGGCCCGCGCCCTGGCCCAGGAGCCCCGGGTGCTCGTCCTGGACGAGCCCACCAACCACCTCGACGTCCGGCACCAGGTCGAACTCCTGTCCCTCGTACGGGGGGCCGGGATCACGGTGCTCGTGGTCCTGCACGACCTCAACCTGGCGTCGGCCGCCTGCGACCGGATCGGTGTGCTCTCCGAGGGCGCCCTGGTGGCCGCGGGCACCCCCGACGAGGTCCTGACCCCCGCCCTGCTCCGCGAGGTCTTCGGCATCGAGGCCTCGGTGGTGCCCCACCCCCTGACCGGCGACCCCCAGGTGCTGTACCGGCTCCCTCCCCGTCCAGGCCACCTGGACTCCGTGATGTCGAGAAAGGCGTCCCATGACGACCAGCGTTCGTGAAGGCAGTTCCCCCTGGCGGTCCGTGCTCCCCGTGGCGGCCGTCTCCGTCCTCCTCGCCGGGTGCGGCGCCCAGGTCCAGGAGGGCTCGGCGGCCGCGGACACGGTGACCGTGGAGCGCTGCGGCGAGGAGGTGGAGTACACGACCCCGCAGCGCGCCGTCGCCTACGAGGGCGGCAGCGCCGACAAGCTGTTCGCCCTCGGGCTGGCCGACCAGGTGCACGGCTACGTGATGCCGCCGGCCAACCCGCCGGTGGAGGAGTCGCCCTGGGCGGAGGACTACGCGAGCGTCGAGTTCCTCGGCGACGACCTCCTCGACCGCGAGACGGTCGTGGACGCCGAGGCGGACCTGGTGGTCGCGGGCTGGAACTCCGGGTTCAGCGACCAGCGCGGCATCACCCCCGAGATCCTGGACGGCATCGGGATCCAGAGCTTCATGCACGCCGAGTCCTGCTTCAACTACCCGGGCTTCCCCGAACGCGTCACCCCCTTCGAGGGCCTCTACACGGACCTGGACCGGCTGGGCCGGATCTTCGGGGTCGAGGAGCGGGCGACGGAGCTCGTGGAGGGCTACAGGGAGCGGGTCGCGGCGGTGGAGGAGCAGGTGCCCGAGGGCGACCCGGTTCCCGTCTTCCTGTACGACTCGGGCGCCGACCAGCCCTTCACCGCGGGCAGCCAGGTGCCGCCGAACGACATCATCTCCTCTGCCGGGGGCGAGAACATCTTCGGTGACCTCGACGAGCGGTGGACCCAGGTCGGCTGGGAGGCGGTCGTGGAGGCCGAGCCGGAGGTCGTCATCATCCTCGACTACGGCGACCAGCCCGCCCAGGAGAAGATCGACTTCCTGACCTCGTTCCCCGCCATGTCCGAGGTCCCGGCGGTGGTCGAGGAGAACTTCTTCGTCCTGGACTACAACGAGGGCATCTCCGGCCCGCGCAACATCGACGGACTGGAGAGTTTCGCCGAGTACCTGCGGGAGCTGGAGCGGGGCTGAGCCCGGTCCGGCCGTGAGGCGCACCGGCCCCGCGATGGCGTGGCGGTGCGGGTGCGCCCGGCCCGCCTC
>NZ_JBSHDN010000085.1:0-26975 GCF_053616335.1 Nocardiopsis sp. NPDC055824 | reverse complement strand
CCCGCCGATTGGGCGGGCCGCGCCCCCGGACCGCTCGGGGAAGCCGGTCAGCCGACCCCGGCTCCGCCCTCCGGGGCGAGCACGCCGAAGAGGACCAGGGCGAGGATGACGACGCCCAGGGCGATCCGGTAGATGACGAACGGCATGAAGCTGTGGGTGGAGATGAACCTCATCAGCCACGCGATGACCACGTAGCCGACCACGAACGCGACCAGGGTGCCGACGAGGGTGGCGCCCCAGCCCGCGTACTCGTTGCCGCCGATGTCCAGCATCTTGTAGAGGCCGGAGGCGAACACGGCGGGCATCGCGATCAGGAACGCGAACTCCGCCGCCGCCGGCCGGGTGAAGCCCAGCAGGCGCCCGCCGGTGATGGTCGCGCCGGAGCGGGAGACGCCCGGCACGAGCGCCAGGCACTGGAACATGCCGAAGACCAGGCCCCGGCCGAGGGTGAGGTCCTCCAGCTCGTTCTGGCGGCGGGCGTAGTGGTCGACGGCGCCGAGGATGACGCCGAAGACGATGAGGGAGAGCGCGATCAGCCGCAGGTCGCGGAACACGCCGTCGATCTGCTCCTCCAGGAGGAGGCCCAGCACCCCGATGGGGATGCTGGCGATGATGACGTACCAGCCCATGCGGGCGTTGACGTCACCGCGCAGGTCGCGGTCGACCAGGGACCGGCACCAGGTGGTGATGACCGCCCAGATGCGTCGGCGGAAGTAGACGACCACGGCCAGTTCGGTGCCGATCTGGCTGACGGCGGTGAAGGCCGCACCCGGGTCGGGCCAGTTGAAGAAGGCCGCGAACACCCGCAGGTGGGCGCTGGAGGAGACAGGCAGGAACTCGGTGAGTCCTTGGATGAGGCCGAGAACGACCGCCTCGAAGATGGACACGCGGTTTCGGACTTTCTGGATAGTCCGGTGCCAGGGGGCGCCGGAGCACTGCTGGGGAACGGCCCGGCCGGGGCGCGCGTACGCGGAGGGGCGGGCTGTGTGCCACCCGGGGGACGGAGAGGGTTCGGTCCCCGCCGTGTTCGAGCCGCGATCGTGGCGAACGTCCCCGGTCCGGGCTGCGCCGAGACTACGCGGCGAGGGTGTACTCGGGGCCGACTCCGGGTGAACAGGGTACTCTCCGCCGCATGGAACAGCGACAGGTGGGCAGATCAGGGCTCTGGGTGTCTCGTACCGCCCTCGGGACGATGACCTGGGGAAAGGACACCTCCGAGGAGGAGGCCGGGCAGCAGCTCACCGCGTTCGTGGACGCGGGCGGCACGCTCGTGGACACCGCCGACATCTACACGGGCGGGCAGAGCGAGCGGATCCTGGGGCGGCTGCTGCGCGCGGCCGTGCGCCGGGACGACGTGGTGGTGGCCACCAAGACCGGCCACACCCCCGAGGGCTACCGGCCGGTGGACGCCTCCAGGCGGCACCTGCTGGCGTCCCTGGACGCCTCGCTGCGGCGGTTGCAGACGGACTACGTCGACCTGTGGCAGCTCCACGTGTTCGACCCGGCCACCCCGCCGGAGGAGTCGCTGGCCGCGATGGAGGCCGCGGTCGCGGCGGGCAAGGCGCGCTACGTGGGCGCGGGCAACCTGGAGGCCTGGCAGTTCGCCACCCTGGCCACCTGGCAGAGGGCGCAGCCCGGCCGTGTCCCGCTGGTGAGCGTGGGCACCGAGTACTCCCTGCTCAACCGGGGCGCCGACCGGGGACTGCGGCCCGCCGCCGCGGCCGCGGGCGCCCACGTGATCGCGTGGGCGCCGCTGGGCCGCGGGGTGCTCAGCGCCAAGTACCGCAACGGGACGCCGCCGGACTCGCGGGCGGCCTTCCCGCACATGGCCCCGTACGTGGAGCCGTACCTGGACGACCGCAGCCGCCGCGTCGTGGAGTCGGTGTGCACGGCCGCCGAGGGCCTGGGCGTGCCGCCGCTGGCGGTCGCGCTGAGCTGGGCCCGCGACCAGGAGGGCGTGGCCGCCGCCGTCACCGGTCCGCGGACCCTCGCCCAGCTGGAGGAGGTCCTGGGGGTGGAGGGCGTGGAACTGCCGCCCGAGATCCGCGACGCCCTCGACGACGCGACGGCGCGTCAGGAGCGCTGACCCCTCCGGCCGCCGGCTCCCCCGGTCGGACGCCGCACCCCCGGCCCTCCCCCGGCCGCGCCCTCCCTCCCGCTCACTCCCGGGTCGCGGGCGGGATCGGGAAGTTCTTGTCGAACAGGTTCCCGGGGTCGTACTCGGCCTTGAGGCCGCGCAGTCTGCCCAGGACGGGTTCGGGGAAGGCCCGCGCGAGGACCTCCGGCCCGGTCCTGGTGTCGAAGCTGAGGTACATCCCCTCCAGGTGCTCCTCCAGCTCCGCCCAGCGCTCGTCCATGCGCGGCACGCGCGGCCCCGAGGACATGGTGGCCAGGCAGAAGTTCTGGGTCCGGTGGGCGTAGGCGGTGGCGTCGGCGGGGACGTCGTTGACGGCCCCGCCGACCTGCCGGAGCTGCATGAAGTACGTGTCGCCGGAGGCGAGCAGCTCGGCCATGCCCCCGGCCAGCTCGGGCGTGATGTGCCGCAGCAGCCCGCTCCGCGACGCGGGCAGCCCGTGGCCCCGGTGCGGGGCGTCGTCATGGGGCAGGATCGCCGGGTAGGGCGCGACCTGGGCGCGCTGGTCCAGCACCGGCCCCGCAGCGAGGAACGGTTCGAGGGCCCGCACCGCCAGGTCGGTGTCGTCCCCGGCGTAGACCACCATCGCCTGCGCGACGGGGCCGCCGCCCCCGCGCCCGGGACCGGTGGTGAGGAACGCGGTGACCTCGCGGGGCGCGGCCTCGGCGATCTCGCCCCAGGCCCGCAGGAACCCGGCCGTGTCGCTCGCGTCGTAGGCGAACTGGCCGAGGACGACGTCGCGGAGCGGTGCGGCGGTGGCCTCGACCGCGGTCAGCACCCCGAAGTTGGCGCCCGCGCCGCGCATCGCCCAGAACAGGTCGGGGCGGTGGTCGGCGTCGGCCCGCACGAGCTCCCCGTCGGCGGTGACGACCTCGACGGCGGTGATGTTGTCGATGGTCAGCCCGTGGGCGCGGGAGAGGTAGCCCAGCCCGCCGGTGGTGGCCAGGCCGCCGACCCCGACGCCCCCGTGGTCGCCCGAGCCGAGCGCGAGCCCGTGGGGTGCCAGCGCGGAGGCGACGGCGCCCCAGCGGGCCCCGGCCCCGAGCCGCACCAGTCCGGTGCCGGGGTCCAGGACCCGGACGCCGTCCATGCGGGAGAGGTCGACCACGACTCCGCCGTCGCCGGTGGAGCGGCCGCTGATGCCGTGGCCGCCGCTGCGGACGTGGAGCGGGGCGTCCTGGGCCCGTGCGTAGGCCAGGGCCGAGGCGACCCCTTCGGCGTCGCCCGGCCGCAGGACCAGCCCGGGGCTGCCGTGCTGCATGTAGCCGTGGCGGACCTTGGCGTAGCCCTTGTCCCCGGGCTCGACGGCGTCGGCGCGCAGGGCCTCGGGGACGGCGTCGTAGTCGATGCCGGTGCGGCGGGCGGCCAGGGCGGCGACGGGGCGGACCGGCCCCGTCGGGGTGCCCGCTCCGGCGCGCTCGGCGGCCACGGCCTCACGCAGGGCCGGGGCGACCTCGGCCGCGAGGGTCTGGAGGGTGCGGGGGTCGTCGGAGGCGGCGATGAACGTGGAGAAGCCGTGTTCGAGGACGAGCGGGAGCAGCTCCTCCACCCACTGCTCGGGCGGCCCCTGGAGGAAGCCGCGGTTGGTCGGCAGGAAGGCGTTCTGGGCGAGGTTGAGCATCCGGCGGACCTGTCGGGGGTCGCGGCCGGCCTCCAGGGCGGCCTCGTCGACGGTCTTGTTGGACGAGGCCATGTCCTCGGGCCGCAGGTAGCCGAGGCTGGGCAGCCAGCCGTCGGCCTTGGCGCCGACCAGGCGGAGCATGCGGGGCTTGTAGGCGCCGAGGTGGATGCCGATGTCGTGGGCGGGGGCGGGTCCCCGCTTCATGCCCCGGACGGAGTGGTGCTCGCCGTCGAGGCGGACCCCGCCGCGGGCGTCGGTGTCCCAGACGGCCCGGATGACGTCGATGCCCTCGCCGAGCGCGTCGACGGACTCGCGCGGGGTCAGGCGTCGCGCGCCCATGGCCTCGATGCCGTCCCAGAAGGCCCCGGCGCCGAGGCCGAGCTCGAACCGGCCGCGGGAGAGCAGGTCGAGGCTGGCCGCCGAGCGGGCCAGCATCGCGGGGCCGCGCAGGGGCAGGTTGAGCACGTTGCCGGACACCCTGATCCGGGTGGTGCGGGCGGCCACCCAGCTGAGCAGGGTCCAGGTGTCGAGGAACGCGGGGTTGTAGGGGTGGTCCTGGTAGGTGACCAGGTCCAGCCCCGCCTCGTCCGCGATTTCGGCCAGGGTGACGGCCCGGTCGGGGTCCTGCGCCGCGGGCGTGACGAAGGCGCCGAACTCCAGCGGGTGTCCGTAGTCGGGCATGGGGCTTCTCCTCGGAGGGGGCGAAACTAGTTTGTTCAGCAAATGATGTTGGCAACAACTTATCTTAGCCACCACGTATTCCTGGTACTCTCGGGGACATGACGACCACCACTCCGGACAGCGGACCCGGCACGACCCTGGGGTGGTCCCTGGCCGTCGTGCTGCGCCGCTGGCACGAGCTCACGGAGGCCTCGCTCACCGACATCCCGCACGGCAGCCGCGGCTACCACGTCCTCACCGCGGCGGTCCACGCCGAGCCGCCCACCCAGGCGGCCCTGGCCGAGCGCCTGCTGATCGACCGCAGCGTGATGACCTACCTGCTCGACGACCTGGAGGAGGCCGGACTGGTGCGCCGCCGGGTCGACCCCGGCGACCGCCGGGTGCGGCGGGTGTGCGCCACCGAGCGCGGGCGCGAGGTGCTGGCCGGCGCCCGCGACCGGGTGGACCGCGTCGAGGAGCGCGTGCTGGCCGGCGTTGACGAGCCCGCCCGGGCCCTGTTCCGCGCGAGCGCCCTGCGCGCGGCGACCAGCATCCAGGAGTCCTCCCCGACCACCGACCCCTGTCTCGCGGTGCGCGAGGTCGTGGGCGGGGGCGACGGGCCCGCCGGGGGGCGCGGGGGCGGGCGCGCGCGGCGCGGAGCCTGAGCGGACGCACCCCGCCGCCGGCCCGCCCGCAGCTCGGCGCGGGTCGGCGCCGGACCGGAACGTCACCGCGAGTCGATAGGCTCCCAGGGTCCACGAACCGCGTGACGAGGGGAACCACCCGAGGTGTCCGAGGCTGTCGAACAGGTCAACGCCGTCCTTGACCGGATGGGCGCCCCCGGCGCCCTGGCTCCCCGGCTGCTGGCCGCACTGGGACCGGGCGCCGCCGCGGACCTGGACGCGAACCCCTGGCTGCTGCTGCGCCTCCCGCAGGTGACCGTGGAACAGGCCGACTTCTGCGCGCGCAGGCGCCTGGGCGACGCCGCCCGCCCCGACGACCCCCGCCGCCTGGCGGCCCTGACCGCCCACGTGCTGCGGCTGGCCGCACGCCGCGGCAACACCGTCGTGGAGGAGAAGCGGCTCGCGGCGGCCGTCGGCAAGCTCGGGGTGGCCGCCCCCGCGGCGGCCCTGGAGGCGGCCGCGGCCGACGGGAGCGCGGTGGTGCTGGAGAGCACCGACGAGCCCGACGACGACTTCGACTTCGAGGAGGGCGGGGTCCCGGAGCTGCCCGAGGACACCGACCGCTACTACGCCCTGGCGGACGTGGGCCGCGCCGAACAGCGCCTGGGCGAGGAGCTGCTGCGGCTGATCAGCGGCAACGACCCGATCATGGACACGGCGACCGCCGGGGAGACCGTGGAGGCCGCCGAGGAGCGGGGCGGGTTCTCGGTCTCCGACCGGACCCGCGAGGCCGTGGTGACCGCGGCCCTGCGCCCGGTGACCGTGCTGAGCCACGGACCGGGCGACACCGGGGAGCTCGCCAGGGCCCTGCTCTGCCTGCACGCGATCGCCGCCGACAGCCGGGTGGGGATCGCGGTGGCCGCGCCGACCGCGCAGGCCGCGGCGGCCCTCGACGCCGAGATCGCGCGCATCCGCGGGACGGACGCCGGGCCCGGCGACGGCCCCGCGCGGGACGCCTCCGGCGAGGGGGACCGGGCGGCGGCCCCCGCCCCGGCCGGGGACCCCGGCGGCGGGAACGGACCGGCCGAGGAGGAGGGCTCCGGGACCCCCGGCGCCCCCGGGGAGGACGCCGGGGACGGGGAGGACGCCGGGGACGGCGGACAAGGATCTCCGGAGGGCGGGGACGCCGGGGACGGCCCCGCAGCGCCCGCGCCCCTGCGCGCGGTCCCGCTGGCCGCCCTGACGGCCGGGGCTCCCCTGGCGGTCGGGCTCGTCGTGCTGTGCGAGGCCATGTCCGTGGGCGCCGCCCGCGCCGCCGAACTGGCCGCGGCGTGCCCCGACGGGGCCCACCTGGTCCTCGTGGCCGACCCCCACCAGGCCCCGTCCGCCGCACCGGGGCGGGTCGCGCTCGACATCGCCGCCTCGCGGACCGCGCACGTGGCGGAGATCGCCGGCGCCGAGGCCCCCGGGCCCCTCGCGGAACTCGCGGAGGCCGTGGCCGCCGGCGGCTTCCCCGAGGTGGAGGCGCCCGGGCGCGAGGTCGTGCGGGTGCCCGCCTCCTCCGCGGAGGAGGCCGCGCACCGGGTGGTACAGCTGGTGACCGACTCCATCCCGCGCGCGCTGGGCATCGGCGCCGAGGACGTCCAGGTGGTGGCCGCCCGCGAGGACGGGCCGGCGGGCACGCGCTCGCTCAACGCCGGGTGCAAGGAGCGGTTGAACCCCGGCCCCGGCGCGCACGGGGGGTTCGACGTCGGCGACCGGGTGCTGCTGGCCGCCTCGGGACCCGGCTTCGCCCCGGGCGACACCGGGTACCTGCGCGAGGTGGACGGGGAGGCGGTGGTGGAGCTCTCCGGCGGCGCCCGGGTGAGGGTCGCCGACCCGGCGGCGCTGCGCCACGGCTGGGCGGTGACGGTGGCCGCCGCGCACGGCGGCCTCTGGCCCGCCGTGGTGGCGGTGTTCCCGCCCGAGGTCCCCGTGTCGCGCCCTCAGGTGTACACGGCGCTGACGCGCGCCACCCGGCACGTGTCGGTCGTGGACGCCACCGCGGGCGCGCTGGAGACGGGCGTGCGCGACAACGTCGCCCTGGAGCGCTCGACCCTCCTGGTCCGGATCCTGCGCGAGGGGTAGCCCCACGCGGTCGCCCCGGGCTCGGCGTCCCGGCCGGGACGGGGCGGGGCGGCCCTCAGCGGGCGTACTGGCGGCACTCACCCGTGAAGACGGAGGCGAGTTCGGCCCCGAGCACCGCCCGCGCCAGCTCGGCGGCGCCGGGGCTCCCCCGGTGGACCCGGGTCGCCAGCCCCTCCGTGACCGCGCCCAGGCGGGCGGCGGCCGCGTCGGCGTCGAGGTCGGGCGCCACCTCGCCGCACTCCACGCCGTTGCCCACGGCGCGGACGAGTTCGGCGTGCATGGCGGCTCCGGCGCGGGCGTCCACCTCGGCCAGGGCCGGGTTGTCCAGCGCCCGTCCGGCGAAGGTCCGGATCACGCGGAACTCCGCGCGTCGGGGCCCGTCCAGCGGCAGGTGCTCGGCCAGGGCCGCACCGAGGATCTCGGCGATGGTCCGCTCGTGGCGGGCGCCCGTCCTGACGATGTCGGCGACACGGGCGGCGACGTCGCCGCTGACGCGCTCGAACGCGTGCAGCAGCATGTCGTCCTTGGACGGGAAGTAGTGCTGCACGAGCCCGACCGACATCCCCGCGCGGGCGGCGGTGCGGGCCACGGTGACGGAGCCGAGGCCGCTGTCGGCGATCAGCTCGCACACGGCCCCGGTGATCTGCGCCCGCCGGTGGGCGTGGTCTGCGGTTCTGGGCACCGCAAGACGGTACCAGGGCACCGACGTGACCATACAGCCCTACGGCTGTGGCGCGGGCGCCCGCGCGGAGGGCGGCATCGGGCAGCTGGAGGAAAACGTGGCCGGGCGGTGGCGCGGAGGAGGGGTGCGCGCCCCGCCGACCGGTGCCCCGGGGTCAGACCCGGTCGAGGAAGCCCCCGTCGACGACCAGGTTCTGCCCGGTGACGAACGAGGCCGCCGGGCTGGCGAGGAAGACCACCGAGCGGGCGACCTCCTCGGGGCGGCCCAGGCGTCCGCAGGGGATGCGCTCGCGGATGCTCTCGTAGAACGCGGGGTCGTTCTCGCGGCGGCGCTCCCACCCCCCGCCGGGGAACTCGGTCGGACCGGGCGAGACGGTGTTGACCCGCACCCCGTCCGGCGCCCACGCACGGGCCAGCGAGGACGCGTGGTGGTTGAGCGCCGCCTTGACGGCGCCGTAGGACCGCGGCCCGGCGGGCGCGGTGGTGTGCAGTGCGGAGGTCGTGGAGACCAGCACGACCGCGCCGCCGCGCCCGGAGGCGCGCAGGTGGGGGCCGGCCGCCCCGGTCAGCCGCACGAACGGCATCAGGTCGGCGTCGAACCCGCGCTGCCACTGGTCCGCGGTGGGGGCGCTGCCGCCGGACACGTTGGACACCAGCACGTCCAGCCCGCCGAGCGCCGTCACCGCCTCGTCGACGAAGGACGGCAGCGCGTCGTGGTCCGTGACGTCCAGCTCGCGGGAGAACACCTTCACGCCGGTCCCGCGCAGCTCCTCGGCGGCCCTGGCGAGGGGTTCGGGGCCGCGGGCGCAGATCGCGAGGTCCGCGCCCTCCTCCGCGAACGCCTGGGCGACGGCGCGGCCGATCCCGCGGCTCGCCCCGGTGACGACCACCCGTGCCCCTGACAGTCCCAGATCCATCCGTCCGTACCTCCGACGCCGTCGTGCTTCCCGGGTTTTCGCGGCCGTCCACCAGGGTCACACGGAAGGCGCCGGGCACACGGGTGCACACGCCGCGACCGGCCCCGGGACGACACGCGGTCGGGAGCCCCGGGGCCCCCGACCGCGTCAACCTACCGCACCGGGGTGCGGGCCTCCGGCGGCCGGGTCAGGCCCCGGTGGAGTGGAAGCCGCCGTCGACGTGGACGGTCTCGCCGGTCGTCGCCGGGAACCAGTCGGACAGCAGCGCCACGACGGCCTTCGCCGCGGGCTCGGGGTTGGTCATGTCCCAGCCCAGCGGGGCGCGCTCGGGCCAGTTCTGGGCCAGTTCGGCGAAGCCGGGGATGCTGCGGGCTGCCATGGTGCTGAGCGGCCCGGCGGAGACCAGGTTGACCCGGATGTCCCGGTCGCCGACGTAGCGCGCCAGGTAGCGGGCGGTGGAGGCGAGCGCGGACTTCGCGACGCCCATCCAGTCGTAGGTGGGGTAGGACACGCTGTTGTCGAAGTCGAGGGCCACGACCGAGCCGCCCCCGCCCATCAGCGGCATCAGGGAGGTGGTCAGGGACTTCAGGGAGAACGTGGACGTGTGCATGGCGGTGGCCACGTCCGGCCACTCCGTGTTGAGGAAGTTCCCGCCCAGGGCGTCCTGCGGCGTGAACCCGATGGAGTGGACGATGCCGTCGAGGCCGTCGACGTGCTCGCCGACGCGGGCCGCGAGGGTGCCGAGCTGCTCGTCGTCGG
Organism: Nocardiopsis sp. NPDC055824; assembly: GCF_053616335.1. Taxonomy (NCBI): domain Bacteria; kingdom Bacillati; phylum Actinomycetota; class Actinomycetes; order Streptosporangiales; family Nocardiopsidaceae; genus Nocardiopsis; species Nocardiopsis sp. NPDC055824. The sequence continues at coordinate 17,453 of NZ_JBSHDN010000085.1, read as the reverse complement.
TGACGTCGAGCTCCAGGACGGGGGGCGTCTCGGGCAGGCGCTTGGCGATGCGCTCCACCAGGCTCATCCGGCCGTAACCGGTGAGCACGAGCGTGGCGCCCTGCTCCTGGGCGAGGCGCGCCACGTGGAAGGCGATGGAGGAGTCGGTGAGCACCCCGGTGACGAGGATGCGCTTACCTTCGAGGATTCCCATGGTTCGGGTGGTCCGTCCTGTCTTGCTGTTCCGGAGGGGAGCTCCGGTGGCTGCGGTCTGCGGGGTGCGGGGAACGGCCGGCGGCCGGGCGGGGCGGCTCAGTGCCCCATGCCGAGGCCGCCGTCCACGGGGATGACGGCGCCGGTGATGTAGGCGCCCCCCGGGCCGGTGAGGAAGCCCACGGTCCTGGCGATGTCCTCGGCCGAGCCGAGGCGCCCCAGCGGGACGTTCTTCTTGATCTCCGCCTGGCGGTCCTCGCTCAGGACCGCGGTCATGTCGGTCTCGACGAAGCCGGGGGCGACCACGTTGACCGTGATGTTGCGCGAGCCGAGCTCGCGGGCGAGGGAGCGCCCGAAGCCGACCAGGCCGGCCTTGGACGCGGCGTAGTTTGCCTGGCCGCCGGAGCCGAGGAGGCCCACCACGGACGAGATGAGGACGACGCGGCCGGAGCGCTTGCGCATCATGCCGCGCACCGCGCGCTTGGTGACGCGGAACGAACCGGTGAGGTTGGTGTCCACGACGGACGAGAAGTCGTCCTCGCTCATCAGGGCCAGGAGCTGGTCCTTGGTGATCCCGGCGTTGGCGACGAGCACCTCGACGGGGCCCTGCGCCTCCTCGACCTCCTTGAAGGCGGCGTCCACCTGGGCGGAGTCGGTGATGTCGCAGCGGACGCCGAGCAGGCCCTCCGGCGGTTCGCCGGAACGGTAGGTCACCGCGACGGAGTCTCCACCGGCGGCCAGCTCACGGGCGATGGCCAGGCCGATTCCGCGGTTGCCGCCGGTGACCAGTACCGAGCGCGACATAGGGGCTCCTCTTCTCCTGCGGCTGCTGTGATCAGCCACGACGTGATGTTCCGGGGGTGGGATCGCATTGCAGCGTACCGAGCTACCGGCCGGTAGACGCAACTGAGACGGAGAGCGACATCGCCCTCCATATCGCCACCAAGCGGCCGGACCTGCCCCGATGCGGCCCCACCGCGTCGGCGCGGGCGGCGCCGCCCGTCGCCGCGCCGCGCGGAGTGACCGTTGTCTCGCCGGACGGGATACGGGCTCTCAGCCCCTCACCAGGCAGAAGGGATGGCCGGCCGGGTCGGTGAGGACCCGCCACACCCCCTTGCCCGGCTGGTGGTCCGGTCTGCCCGCGCCCAGCTCCAGCAGCCGGGCCTCCGCCTCGTCCAGGTCCTCGACCGCGAAGTCGAGGTGGAACTGCTGGGGGACGGTCTGGTCGGGCCAGCGCGGAGCCCGGTAGCCGTCGACCCGCTGGAAGCCGACGAAGAGCCCGTCCCCCCGTGTGAGGCCGGCGAAGTCGGCACCCGATCCCGGGTGGGGTTCGAGGCCGGTGGCCTGCTGGTAGAACGCCGCCAGGGCCACAGGATCAGCGCAGTCGAGTGTGATCGCGGTCAACTTCATCAGTGGGGACATGGGCACCTCCGTGCCGGTCGGTGGACGTGCGCGGGATCTGTCGGAGACGGATGTCCTCCTGCCGCGTCGGGCCTCGGACGACAGCCGCGGCCCGCGCCGGGGCTCCCCGCAGCGGTTCAGGCCCACCCCGCGTCGTGGGCGAGGATGGCGGCCTGGACCCGGTTGGACATGCCCATCTTGGCCAGGATACGGCTGACGTGCGCCTTCACCGTGGCCTCCCGCATCCCCAGGGCCCGGCCCGCCTCGGCGTTGGACATGCCCTGGGCCACCGCCACGAGCACCGACCGCTCCCGCTCGCTCAGCACCGACAGGCGCCGCGCCGCCTCCTCGCGCCCCGCGGCCGAGTCGGCGGGGGCGGGCGAGGCGAAGCGTTCGAGCATGCGCTTCGTGACGCTGGGGGCCAGCATGGCGTGGCCCTCGTGCACGGTGCGCACCGCGGCGATGAGGTCGCGCGGCGGCGTGTCCTTGAGCAGGAAGCCCACCGCCCCGGCGCGCAGCGCGCTGTGCACGTACTCGTCCAGGTCGAACGTGGTCAGCAGGACCACGCGGGGCGGTTCGGGCAGGGACGTGAGGCGGCCGGCGGCGGTGATCCCGTCGGTGCCGGGCATGCGGATGTCCAGCAGGACCACGTCGGGGCGGAGCTCCTCGGCGAGGCGTACGGCCTCCTCCCCGTCTCCCCCCTCCCCCACGACCTCGATGTCGGGGGCGGAGTCCAGGATCATCCGCAACCCCGACCTGACCAGGAGTTCGTCGTCGACCAGGAGCGTGCGGATCACCGTGCGGGTCCTCTCGTGTCGGTGTGCGAAGGCAGCGGCGACCGTACCGGCCGCCGTCGGCGGGTCCGGGCGCGGCGGCCCGGCGGGCCGGGACGCGCGGTCCCCTCGGCGGGGGTCACTCCGCGTCCCGGTCCGGGCTGCCGTCGGTTGGCAAGATAGCGCGCATCCGCCACCCCCCGTCGGGGCACACCCCCGCGCTGAGGCTGCCCCCCGCCAGCACCACGCGCTCGTGGAGGCCGGTCAGCCCGAACCCGCTCTGCGGCATGGGCACGGTCGGCGCGGGCGCGGGCTCGTTGGCGACCTCGACCTCGATCTGGCGGGGGCCGTGGTGCAGGCGCACGGCGACCTCCGCGCCGGGGGCGTGCTTGGCCGCGTTGGTCAGCCCCTCCTGGACGATCCGGTAGGCGGTGCGCTCGACCCCCGGCGCCAGGGGCCGCGCCCGCCCCGTCTCCTCCCTGCGCACGACCATGCCCGCGGTGCTCCACTCGCCGATGAGCCGGTCCAGGTCCGCCAGGACGGGCTGGGGCGCCGTGGGCGCGGCGGCGGTCGTCTCGTCGCGCAGCACTCCGAGGATCCCGCGCAGCTCGGACAGCGCCTCCCGTCCCGTGGTGCGGATCAGCCCAGCGGCCTCCACCGTCCGGGCGTCCTCCGAGGACACCTCCAGCCCGCCCGCGTGCAGCACCATGAGGCTGACCCTGTGGGCGACCACGTCGTGCATCTCCCGCGCGATACGGGTGCGCTCGGTGGTGAGGGCCTGCTCGGCCATCAGGTGCTGTTCGCGTTCGAGCCGCTCGGCCCGCTCGTGGAGCCGTTCGACCAGCTGGCGCCTGGTCCCGATCCACAGGCCCGCCGTCACCGGGACGACGAGGAAGAACACCACGGCGATGACGTACATGAGGCCGTTGGTCCCGTATCCGCCGCCGGTGGCCAGGCACAGCAGGGCGAACCAGGCGGCCAGCAGCCTGCGGTCGTCGAAGTAGACGGCGTACGAGTAGATGGCGATGGAGGCCGGGACGGAGTTGCCGAAGCCCGCCAGGAGGACGACCGCGATCAGGAGCAGCCACTTGGGGTGGGTGCGCCGGAACATGATGGCGGCGGCCGCCACGAAGGCCGGGACCACGGAGAGGACGACGGCGAGGCCGAGCAGCGCGATCATCGCACTCACGGACCCGGAGCGCGAGAGGACGGCGGATCCGGACTCGATCGCACCTCGGAAGAGACCGTTCGCGCCCATCTGGAGGAGCAGGCTCAGCGGCAGGGTCCCCAGGGCGTAGAGCCAGTCGGCGATGCGGAGCCTGCGGTCCCACCACCACTGCCAGTTGTTCCGCCACCGGGCGCCGACGGACCGCCCCCTGTCGTTGACCCAGGTCCTCATGGTGCGGATTCTACGGGCGGCTCCCGCCGGCCCCCCGTGTCCGGCGGCCGCCCCGCCGCGCCGTCACGACCACTCGACTTTCGCGTCATCGCAGTTCAGGACCACCGTTTCGGTTGATCAACACGGACGGTGACGGGTCCACCCCCGACGAAAGTCGGCGGGTCGGCCAGACGAAGGAGTCCCGAACCCGGCGCGCACCCCTCCTTCGGCCGACCCCGGGATCGGCCCAGCGGTGGACGCCCGGGCGGTCCCCGCGGACCTAGCGTTGTGGTGTGCCGGGCCGGACGAGGGGTCCCCCGGCGGGCAACACCGATCAACCACTCCCCGTACATCCGTCGTCCCACCGTCTCTGGAGCTGTCTGTCGTGACCGAGTCCACTGTGAAAACCGTCCCCCCGGTCGCCTCGCCACCGGTCGTGGTCGCGCGGGGCCTCACCAAGACCTACGACACCGGCGACAGCAAGGTCCACGCCCTGGCCGGGGTCGACGTGGAGTTCCACCGGGGCGCGTTCACCGCGATCATGGGCCCCTCCGGCTCCGGCAAGTCCACGCTGATGCACTGCCTGGCCGGGCTGGACGTGGCGACGTCCGGCAGCGTGCACCTGGGGCGCACCGAGATCACCGGTCTGCGCGACGCCGAGCTGACCCTGCTGCGCCGCGACCGGATCGGGTTCATCTTCCAGTCGTTCAACCTGCTGCCGATGCTCACGGCCGAGCAGAACATCCTGCTGCCCTCCCAGATCGCCAGGCGCGCGGTCGACAAGGAGCGCTTCGAGCACATCGTCGACGTGGTCGGCCTGCGCGACCGGCTCCACCACCTGCCCGCGAAGCTCTCCGGCGGGCAGCAGCAGCGCGTGGCCGTCGCCCGCGCCCTGCTCAACGCCCCCGAGGTCGTCTACGCCGACGAGCCCACCGGCAACCTGGACTCGCGTTCGGGCTCGGAGGTCCTCGCCTTCCTGCGCGGCTCCGCCCGCGACCTGCACCAGACCATCGTCATGGTCACCCACGACCCCGTCGCGGCCTCCTACGCCGACCGCGTGGTGTTCCTCCGCGACGGCCGCCTGGTGGACGAGGTCCTCGAGCCCACCGCCGAACTGGTCTCCGCGCGGCTGCTGAAGCTGGAAGAGGTCTGATCCATGCTGCGCACCACACTCGCCGGGCTGCGGATGCACAAGTCCCGGTACTTCACCACGGTGATGGCCATCCTGCTCGGCGTCATGTTCGTCTCCGGCACGATGGTGTTCGCCGACACGCTGAACGCCAACTACGAGAAGTCCGTCATGGGCTCCGCGACCAGCGTCGACGCGATCGCGGTCCCCGCCGCCGAGGAGCCGGCGGACCCGGCGGAGCCCTCGGAGCCGGAACCGCTGACCGAGGCCCAGCTGGACGGTGTCCGGGCCCTGCCCGAGGTGGCCGGGGCCGACGGCATCGTCAGCGGACAGGCCGTGCTCCTGGACCGTGACGGCCGCGCGTTCGGCTTCATGCCGCCCGCCGCCATCTCCATCGGGGAGACCAGCCGCTTCTCCGCGGCCGAGGGCGAGCTGCCCGGGGGCCCCGACGAGCTGGCCCTGGCCGGCTCCACCGCCGAGCAGGCCGGCTTCGGGGTCGGCGACACGGTGACGGTGCTCGACCCCGCGCAGGAGGAGCGCGAGTTCACCGTGACCGGCCTGGTCGACTTCGGCGTGGACCCGGGCTACAGCTACGGCGGCGCGCTCGTCTTCTCCCCCGACACCGTCGGGGAGATGACCGGCGCCACCGGCTACACCGAGATCGACGTGCTCGCCTCGGAGGGCCACACCGACGAGCAGGCCGCCGAGGCCGTCGCGGCCCTGCTGGGCGACAGCGCGGACGTGCAGACGGGCGAGGCCTTCGGCCTGGAGATGGCCGAGTCCGCCGGCGGCGACACCGCGATGATGCGGACCGCGCTGCTGCTGTTCGCGTTCATCGCCATGTTCGTGGCGGGGATCGTCATCTACAACACCTTCGCCATCCTCATCGCGCAGCGCCAGCGGGAGATGGCCCTCCTGCGCTGCGTCGGCGCCAAGCGCGGCCAGGTGTTCCGGTCCGTCCTGCTGGAGTCGGTGGCGGTGGGGCTGATCGCCTCCGCCCTCGGCGTCCTGGCGGGCGTCGGCATCGGCATGGCCGGTGCGGCGTTCGGCGGCCCGCTGCTGGGTATGGGCGGTTCGGTCCCCGTGGTGATCACGCCGTCTGCCGTGATCGTGGGCCTGGCGGTCGGCACCGTGGTGACCGTCTGCTCCGCCCTGGTCCCGGCCACGCGGGCCACCCGGGTCCCGCCGCTGGCCGCGCTGCGCACCAGCGCGACCGCGGGCGGCCTGGAGAAGGGCACCGGCTGGATGCGCGTCGTGTTCGGCGTCCTGACCTTCCTGGTCTCTGCCGCGCTGGTGGCCCTGACGCAGGTGTCCGGCCCGAACCAGATGGGGCCGGTCATCGTGACGGCGGCCGCCCTGATCGCCTTCGTGGGCGTGGTCGTGCTGGGCCCGCTCCTGGTGCGCGGCATCGTCCGCCTGGTCGGCGTCCCGCTGCGCAGGGTCGGCGTGCCCAGCATGCTGGCGGTGGACAACTCCACCCGCAGCCCGCGCAGGGCCGCCACCGCGATGATCGCCCTGACGGTGGGTGCCACGCTCATCACGGGCTACTCGGTGGTCAGCGCCTCCCTGGAGTCCACCATGACCCGGATGCTCGACGAGCAGTTCCCGGTGGACTACCAGGTCAGCGCCCAGTACTCGATGGACGGCGCCTCCGGCGGCGACACCGTCGCCGAGGAAGCCCCCGCGGAGGACGGCGCCGGGACGGACGGCGTCCCGGCCGAGGACACCGTGCAGCCCCCGCCCGAGAGCACGCAGGAGGGGCAGGAGGGCGAGGCCCCGGCCGACGGCGCCTCGCCCGAGGACTCGGCGGATGCCGAGGACGGCGGGGCCTCCCCGGAGGAGGGGGCCGACACGTCCGCGTCCGGGGAGACCGGCATGCCCCTCGTCCCCACCGAGGTCGAGCACGCCCTCGCGGAGAGCCCCCTCCTGGACAAGGTGATCGCCCAGCGCGGAGGCACGGTCGAGGGCTACGACGCCTCCCCCGTGGGTTCGCTCCCCGTCAGCACCTACGACGGCGCCGAGCTCGGCGTCGACATCACCGGCGAGACCGTCGAGGGCGAGATCTCCGGTTTCGGTCCCGGCGAGGTGCTGCTCTCCGAGGGGCTGGCCGACGGCCTGGGCGTGGGCGACACCCTCACCCTGCCGTCCCCGGACGGCGAGGTCGACCTGGAGGTCGCCGCGGTCCTGGCCGACGCCCAGACCCTGCGGGGCGCGGTCGTCTCCCCGGAGGACTTCGCCACGCTGTTCCCCGACACCACCGACAGCGAGATGGTCTACGTCCGCGCGGCCGAGGGCGCCGACGCCTCCGAGGTGCGCGACGCCGTCTACACGGCGGTGGACGACCACCCGACCATGCAGGTCATGTCGGTGGCCGAGATGAAGAACCAGTTCTCGGACATGATGGACATCGCCTTCTACACCATCGCGGCGATGCTGGGCCTGGCGATCGTCATCGCGGTGTTCGGCATCTCCAACACGATGGCGCTGTCGGTGCTGGAGCGCACCCGCGAGTCCGCCCTGCTGCGCGCGCTGGGCCTGGCCAAGGGGCAGCTGCGCCGGATGCTGGGCGTCGAGGCGGTCCTGCTGTGCCTGATCGGCGCCGGCATCGGGATCGTGCTGGGCGTGGTGTTCGGCTGGGCGGCGGGCGCGGCGACCCTGCCCGACATGGTGCTCACCGTTCCGGCCGGGCAGATCGCGGTGTTCATCGCCGTGGCCGTGCTCGCGGGCCTGCTGGCGTCCGTGCTGCCCGCCCGCCGGGCCGCCGGGGCCTCCATCACGGGGGCGCTCGCCAGCGAGTAGGCGCAGGTCACATCCTGCACAACTCGGGGACACCCGACGGGGCCCCCCGCCTGCGGGCGGGGGTCCGCGCCGTACTGTGGACCGGGGGTGTGTGCTGTGTCTGGATCTGCTTCGGTACCGGCGACGAGCGGCGCGGTGGCCTGGGGGACGCCGGCCGCCCGGTGGATGCTGACCGCCACCGTGCTCGGCTCGGGGATGGCCTTCCTCGACTCGACGGTGGTGACGGTGGCGCTGCCCGCCGTCCAGGAGGACCTGGACACGGGGCTGTCCGGGTTGCAGTGGATCGTCAACGGCTACATGGTGACGCTCTCCGCGCTCATCCTGCTCAGCGGCTCCCTGTCGGACCGGTTCGGCAGGGTCCGCCTGTTCATGGCGGGCGTGGCCGTGTTCGCCCTGGCGTCGGCGCTGTGCACGTTCGCGCCCACCCTGGAGTGGCTGATCGCCGGACGCGTGGTGCAGGGCGTGGGAGGCGCCCTGCTCACCCCGGGGAGCCTGGCCATCCTCCAGGCGGGCTTTCGCGAGCAGGACCGCGCACGGGCGATCGGGGCGTGGTCCGGGCTGACCGGGGTGGCCTCGGCGGTGGGGCCGTTCGTGGGCGGCTGGCTGGTGCAGATCGGCGACTGGCGCCTCATCTTCCTCATCAACCTGCCGATCGCCGCGGCGGTGCTGGCGATCGCCTGGTTCAAGGTGCCGGAGTCGCGCGACGCCCAGGCCCCCCGGAGGCTGGACTACCCGGGCGCGCTGCTGGGGGTCGTGGCCCTGGGCGGGATCACCTACGCGCTGATCCAGTGGGGCGCGGTCGGCGGCACCCCGGCCGTGTGGACCGGCGTGGTGGTCGGCGTGCTGTCCCTGGGCGCCTTCCTCGCGGTGGAGGCGCGCACCGCGAACCCCATGCTGCCCCTGGGGATCTTCTCCTCCACCCCGTTCAGCGTGACGAACGCGGCGACGGTCCTGATCTACGGATCGCTGGGGCCCCTCCTGTTCCTGCTGGTCATCCACCTCCAGGAGGTGGGCGGGTACTCGCCGGTCGCGGCGGGGGCCGCGTCGCTGCCGATCACGCTCCTGATGCTCGCCCTCTCCGCACGCTCGGGCAAGCTCGCCGCCCGGATCGGCCCGCGGCCCCAGCTGGTGGCGGGCCCGCTGCTGCTGGCCGCGGGGTTCGTGCTGCTGTCCCGCCTGGGACCGGACGCGCCCTACCTGACGGGGGTGCTCCCCGGGGTCCTCCTGGTGGCGCTGGGGCTGTCGACGACGGTGGCGCCGCTGACGGCGACGGTGCTCGCATCGGTGTCCGAGCGGCACGCGGGGCTGGCGTCGGGGGTGAACAACACGTTCGCGCGCGCCGCGCAGCTCATCGGCGTGGCCGCCGTCCCCGTCCTGGCGGGGATCGGCGGCTCCGGGAGCCAGGGGTCCGGATCGGGCGCCGCGTCGGCGGAGATAGCCCAGGGGTTCGGCCCGGCGATGCTGATACTGGCGGGCCTGTGCGTCCTGGCCTCCCTGTGCGCGCTGGCGCTGCCGCGCGGGCGGATGCCCGAGGCCGCTGAGGCGGCCGAACGCGGTGCGATGGCCGAAGAGGCCAGTGCCGTGGCCCCGCGCGCCGACGACCAGCCGCTGCGGTTCTGCGGTGTGGCGGGGCCGCCGCTGCGCTCGTGCCCGGGTTCGACGGCCGGGGAGATCTCGGACGGCCGGGGGCCGGGCGCGCCGTCCTCCTGAGGGACCTGTCCTCCTGAGGGGCACTGTGCGCGAGACCCCGGCCCCTTCCCCGGCTTCGGGGCGCACCGCCCTTCCGAGGGACACGGGGCCGGCCGCGTGCGGGACCCCGGAACTGCCGCCGGGGAGGAGCACCCGCCCGCCGGGCCGGGGCAGCGCGCGGCCCCGGCGGCCGGAGGGCCTGCCGGGGCCGCGAGGGGTACGGCCGCGTGGCGCCGGCCGGATACGGCGGACCGGTCCCGGGCCGCGTCGTCCGGGCCCCGGTCTCCCGCCACGGGTCCCGGATCAGGCGTCCGGCGCCCCGGTGTCCTTGGGGTCCTCCGCGTCGGGCACGTAGCCGGCCGGGTCCGCGGTGCGGTCGCGCTCGTCCGCGCCGTGCGCGTCGGCCCGGTGGGCGTCGGCCTCACCGGGGTGAGGGCTCCTCACCGCCGCGCCCTCGCCGACGTCGGGGGAGTACCCGTCGTCGATCTCGTTGACGGCCTCCTCCTCGGCGCTCCGGGTCTCCCCGCCCCAGCTCTGCCGCGGGTACACGTCGTTGCGCTCGTCCCGGACCGCTTCGCTGATCCCCCGCTCACCCCGGCTGTCGTCGTCCTCGAAGTCGTACTCCTGGATGTCGTAATCCGGTTCGATACGCCGCTCGAGCTCGGCGGCCTCGCTCTCCTCGGGGTCGTCACCCATGTCGGTGTCCACGTCATAGGGCTCTTCGGTCACTGTGTTCTCCCCCTTCCCACGTTTTCACCGATGCTCTCAGACGAGCGGGCGGATGTGAAGGAAGGCGGGCCGGAGCTAGCGCCTGCGGGACCTCTCGGCGCGACGCAGGCGCAGCGGGCGCAGGGCAGCCTCCAGGGCGACGGCGCCGTCGAGCTTGCTCTCGCCGGCGACGCGGTCCTCGAAGTGGATGGGGATCTCCATCATCTTCTGGCCCCTGCGGTGGGCCCGGTAGTGCATCTCCACCTGGAAGGCGTAGCCGGTGCTCTCGATGCTGGGCAGGTCGAGGACGCGCAGCGCCGAGGCCCGCCAGATCTTGAACCCGGCGGTGACGTCGCGCACGGGGATGGACAGCACGGCCTTGACGTAGGCGTTGGCCCAGCCGCTGAGGAGGCGCCGCCGCACGCCCCACTGCTCGGAGAGGCTCCCGCCCGGCACGTAGCGGCTGCCGATGACCACCCCGGCGTTGGTGGAGTGCAGGGTGCCCAGGAGCTGCGGGACGTAGCCCACCGGGTGGCTGAGGTCGGCGTCCATCTGCACGACGTAGTCGGCGCCCTCCTCCAGGGCGCGGTTCATGCCCTCCACGTAGGCGCGGCCGAGGCCGTCCTTGGCGGTGCGGTGCAGGACGCCGACCCGCCCGGGGAACTCGACGGCGAGCTTGTCCGCGACCTCGCCGGTGCCGTCCGGGGAGCTGTCGTCCACGACCACGACCCTGAGGCGGGGCAGGTCCAGGCTCATGAGCTGCCCGACCAGCACGGGGAGGTTGGCCGCCTCGTCGTAGGTGGGGACGACGACCGTCAGGCGCGAGTCCGCCCAGGGCTCGGGGAGCGCCACGGGCTCGGGGGTGACGCGCACCGGTTCGGACGGGACGTGCGGCGGCGTCGGCTGTGAGGGCATGCGCGGCGGCTCCTGCGTATGGGCGGCGGTCGGTCGGGAGGGCGGACTGGGGTGGGCCCAGGATCACGCACCGGGCGCCGATAGCGCAATGGGCGTGAACGGTAGGGTACGCGGTCCTTCCGACCGGTCGCGGCGGGGCGGTCTCACTCGCCCCGTTCGTCGGCGACCACAGCGACGTGGACGAGTGCCCCCAGCTCCTCCAGGGTCATCAGCACCTCGGGGTCGGCGCTGCTGTCGGTGACGAGGTGGGCGATCTCCTCCGGGGCGACGGTGGGCACCATGGTGTCGGCGCCGATCTTGGTGTGGTCGGCCAGGACGATGGTCTCGTCCGCACAGGCCGCCAGCGCGCGGTCCACACTGGCCACCGCGGGGTTGGGGGTGCTCAGCCCGCGGTCGGCGCTGACCCCGTTGCCGGAGAGGAAGGCCCGGTTGACGCGGAGCCCGGACAGGCTCACCTCCGCCGCCGCCCCGACCAGCGCCCGTATCGGCCCGTGCAGGGTGCCGCCGGTCACCACCACCTCGACCCGCGCGGCCTCGGCGAGGACGTCGGCGACGCGCAGGGAGTTGGTGACCACGGTCAGGTCGTGGCGGGTGAGGAGCTCCTTGGCGAAGGCCTCCGCAGTGCTGCCGGGGCCGATGCTGATGGCGTCGCCGGGGCGGACCAGGCGTGCGGCGGCCACCGCGATCGCGGCCTTCTCCGCGGCGCACTGGCCGCTCTTGCCCGAGTAGCTCTGCTCGTGGCCGATCCGGCCGGGCAGGGCGACCCCGCCGCGCCGGCGGTCCACGACCCCCTCGGCCTCCAGCGCGCGCACGTCGCGGCGGACGGTGACCTCCGAGGCGCGGACCTTGGCGGCGATGTCGCGCAGGGACATGGTGCCGTTGGCGCGCACGAGTTCGAGAATGCGCTCCCGTCGCTCGGCGGCGAACGCCGGACGGCTTTCCTCGGCCATGTGGACCCACCTTCACCCGTGCCATCGCACGGGCGTGGTCCCGCGCCGCTCTAGAGTACGGACCGCTCCCGGGCCGCGGGTTGCTCCGCCTCGGGCTTCTCGGTCAGGAGGGTGACGATGACGACCGCCGTCAGCGTGACCAGGCCGATGAGCGCACCTGCTCCGAACAACACGAAGACAGACATTCGGGCCTCCCCAGGGGACGGGCTGACCTGCCATTAACCGAATTCCCGGTTTGGGTTGACCTCACACCACCCAACGCGGGGAAAGTCGGGTGACAATGAGGAGCATGAAGCTCGACCCCGCGCCCCCGGCCCACGAGGTCTGGTGGGCCCACACCTCCACCGCCGACGACCGCCTGCTGCGCCTGCTGGACGAGGAGGAACGGGCGCGCAACGCCCGCTTCCGCCACCAGGCCGACCGCGACCGGCACCTGCTGGGCCGTTCGATGGCCCGCCTGGTCCTTGCGGACCGGGCCGGCTGCCCGCCCGAGAAGGTCACCTTCGACCTGCGCTGCCGCTCGTGCGAGGAGAAGGAGCGCACCGGCGCGGGCACCGGGGACGCCGCTCCGCACGGCAAGCCGCACCCCTCCGGGCCCGCCCAGGGATGGGAGGTCTCCGTCAGCCACTCGGGCGAGTGGGTCGTCCTCGCCGTCTCCGGGGGCGTGCCCGTGGGGGTCGACGTCGAACGGGTCTCCGAGGCCCGCGACCTGGCGGGGCTGGCGGGCTACACGCTGGCCGCGCCCGAGCACGCGGCCTGGGAGCGCCTGGCGCCCGAGGACCGGGTCGGCGCCTTCTTCCGGTACTGGGCACGCAAGGAGGCCCTCCTCAAGGCGACCGGGCTGGGCCTGTCGGGCGGTCTGCGCAGGGTCCTGGTGAGCCCGCCCCACGACGACGCGGCGCTGCTCTCCTGGGAGGGCGGCGGCGGCCCGGAGTCCGCCGCCCTGACCGACCTGGAGTGCGCCGAGGGGTACCGCTCGGCGCTGGCCGCTCTGGCCCCGGGGCCTCTGGAGCCCGTGGTGCGCACCGCCGGGGACACGGCGGGGCTGCTCCGCTCCTAGGCCGTGGTCCGCGGGTCGTTCCGGGCTCGCGAGCGCCGAGCCCGCCGAAAGCATCCACCGAACACGCCCTGGGCCGTGGCCGGGGGTGTGCGGCCCTGCCGCCCCGTACCCGTGGCCGGCCACGGGTACGGGGTCATCGGGGCCGGGGCCCCTCGCGCCGGTGTGACGGGACCGGCCGCCGGGTCCGCCGTCCGGTCAGCTCCCCTCCTTGGCCAGGTGGCGGCTGATCACGAGGCGCTGGACCTGGTTGGTGCCCTCCACGATCTGGAGCACCTTGGCCTCGCGCATGTAGCGCTCGACGGGGAAGTCGCGCGTGTAGCCGTAGCCCCCGAAGACCTGGACCGCGTCGGTGGTGACCCGCATCGCGGTGTCGGTGGCCATCAGCTTGGCCATGGCCGCCTGCCTGCCGAAGGGCCGGCCGGCGTCGCGCAGCGCGGCCGCGGACAGGTACAGGGCGCGGGAGGCGGCGATCTGCGTGGCCATGTCCGCGAGCATGAAGCCGACGCCCTGGAAGTCGCCGATCGCACTGCCGAACTGGCGGCGCTCCCGGGAGTAGGCCACGGCGGCGTCGAGGGCGGCCTGGGCGACGCCCACGGCGCAGGCGGCGATGCCCAGGCGGCCGGAGTCGAGCGCGGACAGGGCGATGCCGAACCCCTGGCCCTCCTCGCCGATCAGGGCGTCGGCCCCGATCCCGACGTCGTCGAGGAGGACCCCGGCCGTCGGGGAGGAGCGCATGCCCATCTTGCGTTCGGGCGGCGCCGAGCCCAGCCCCGGGGTGCCGTCCGGGACGTGGAAGCAGCTGATCCCCCGCGCCCCCGAGTCCGGCGCGCCGGTGCGGGCGAAGAGGGAGTAGTAGTCGGCCTCGCCGCCGTGGGTGATCCACGCCTTGGCGCCGTTGAGCCGGTACCCGCCCTCCACCGGCTCGGCGCGGGTGGTCATGGCGGCGGCGTCGGACCCGGACGCGGTCTCGGAGAGGCAGTAGGCGCCGAGGAGGTCGCCGCCGAGCATGGCGGGGAGGAGGGCGGCCTTCTGCTCCTCGCTGCCGAAGGCCGCGAGCGGGTAGCAGGACAGGGTGTGGACGCTGACGCCCAGCCCCACCGCGAGCCACCCGCGGGCCAGTTCCTCCACCACCTGGAGGTAGACCCCGTAGGGCTGGTCGCCGCCGCCGTACTCGCCGGGGTAGGGGAGCCCGAGCAGGCCGGCCCCGCCCAGGACCCGGAAGACCTCGCGGGGGAAGACCCCCTCCTCCTCGTCCTGGGAGGCGCGTGGGGCGAGCTCCTTGTCGACGATCTCCCCGGTCAGATCGAGAAGCTGTTCCGCCTCGGGTGTGTGCAGCATGCGTTCGACCGTCATGAGCCTCTCCCACGGTTCCGCGCCGGCCCCATCCAACGACTGGATGTAGTAGGACGTCCAACTATATGGTGACGAGCGGCACCCTATCCCAAGGCGCGGTCGCGCACGAGGCCCGGGGCGCCCGCCTCTCGACAAAGGGGAATCGGACCCCCGATCCCCTGGACGGCCCGACTCGCAGCGGCCTCCGCGACAGCACGTCTGTACACGGGCCCCCTCCCCGTCCTAGATTCCACGCATGGACCTCGAACTCCGCCACCTGCGCACCATCTGCCTCCTGGCTGACACCGGCAGCGTGACCAAGGCGGCCGCGGCGCTCTCCACGTCCCAGCCCGCCCTCACGACGCAGCTCCAGCGGATCGAGCGGGAGGTCGGCGGACCGCTCTTCCACCGCGGGCGCTCGGGGGTCCGCCCGACCGAGCTCGGTGAGTTCGTCCTGGTCCGCGCGCGCTCGGTCCTGCTCTCCATGGACGACCTGCTGCACGACATCACCGCGCGCGGGGCCTCCCCCTCCACGCTCCGCGTGGGCGGCGTCGGGCCGCTGACCATCGAGCTGTCGGCGCGGCTCCCGGAGGTCTTCCCGAACGTCCCCGTGCACGTGCGCACCGAGTACTCCCCCAAACTGGTCACCGACCTGGTCCGCGCCGGGCGCCTGGACCTGGGGACCACCATCGACTACGTGGACCGCGACCTGTCCACCGACGGCCCGCTGGCCTGGGCGATGCTCTCGGTGGAACCCCTGCACGTGGCCCTGTGGGCGGAACACCCGCGCGCGCACCAGACACTGATCCGGCTGGGCGACCTGGCCGAGTCCCCGTGGGCGCTGACCCCTCCGGACGGCACCGGATGGCCCGAGTGCTTCTACCTGGCCTGCCAGCGCGCGGGCTTCACCCCCGAGGTGCCCTACCGGCTCTACGACCGGTCGGAGATCCGCGACCTCATCGCCGACCGCCGGGCGATCGCCCCCTGCCAGTCCGACTTCGACACCGGTGAGGACGTGGTGATACGTCCGCTGGAGGGCGCACCCATACAACTGCGGCACCTCCTGGTCTGGCGGCGCGACAGCGCGGTGCACCAGGCCTCCGACGCCGTCGCGCGGCTGGCGCGCGAGATCCTGCGGGGGGCTCCCCGGCCCGCGGGCTCGGTCAGCTCGGTCGAGGCCGTCGCCACCGCCGCCGAAGGCGGTGTCCCCTCCGGCGACGGCACCCCCCGGGCCCTGGCCGGCCCCTCCGGCGGACGGACGTCCGACCGGCCCGACAGCTGATCCCACCCCCGGCGGAGGCCCGCGGGAGCGTCCGGGGACGGCGGCCGGGGACGGCGCCCCTCCGACCGCGGCGGGCGCCGCGTGCGTCGGGAGCGGCGCCTCACGGCCCGGCGCGAGCGGCCCGGCAGCGCGTTCCCGCACCCGCCCCGAAAGGGGCCCTGCCGTGGCGCCCCCGCGCCCGCCGCGAGGTGATCCGCGCCACGGTTCTCGCGCGCCCCACGCCTGTGGCAGCGCGCCGCACACCGGCTCCGGACCGCGATCCCGTACGGGGCCGCCCCTGCGCCCGCCCCCGGCCACGGCGCCCGCGGCACGCGCGGAACCCGCTCGGGCTGCAGTGGTGTGCGACACGCGTATGGTGTTTACTCGCAAGTAACGTACCCGCCAGTAGGGTTTCCCCCCGATTTCCTCTCCCCCATCCGCCCACTACTCCCCCAGGGGCCACCCACCCAGTCTGATCAGGCGCGACCTAGTCCAGGACACCATTCATGCGAACACTGAGCACCATCGCCTCGGCACTCGCCGTCGCGGTTCTCGTCTCCTCCTGCTCCGGCGGACGGACCGCGGAGGAGGAAGCCGCGGCCCTCGAGGCCGACACCCGGGGGGTCAGTGACGACGCCGTCGTCATCGGCACGCACCAGCCCCTCACCGGACCGGCCTCACCCGGGTTCCGTCACGTGTCCACGGGCGCCCGCGCGGTGTTCGACTACATCAACGACAACGGCGGCATCCACGGGCGCCGGATCGAGTACCAGGTCCAGGACGACGCGTTCGACCCCGCGCAGACGATGGAGGCCACCGAGACCCTCATCGAGGACCAGGAGATCTTCGCGATGCTCGGCGGCCTGGGGACGCCGACCCACGAGGCGGTGATCGACGACCTCAACGAGGAGGGCGTCCCCGACCTCTTCGTCTCGTCCGGCGCCCTCGCCTGGGACCAGCCGGAGGTCTACCCCTACAGCTACGGGTTCCAGGTCGACTACTCCAAGGAGGCCAAGGTCCAGGGCAGCTTCATCGCGGAGAACTTCCCCGGTGACGACGTGGGCCTGCTGTACCAGAACGACGACGTCGGCCCCTCCTCCCACGCCGGGATCGAGCAGTACCTCACCGAGGAGATCGTGGCCTGGGAGTCCTACGACCCCGGGGTCCCCGAGCTCGCCGGACAGGTCGCCGAGCTGAAGGCGTCCGGCGCCGACATCGCCGTCTGCTACTGCATCCCCGCGTTCCTGGGCATGGCCATCCTGGAGGCCGCCTCCATCGGGTACACCCCGCAGTGGGTCGCCCCCAGCTTCGGCGGGGACGTGGAGATCATCACCGGGCTCATCGAGGAGTACGCGGAGGGCACCGCCGCCGAGGACGTCCCGCCCGAGTCCTTCACGGACGGGCTCATCATCACCGCGTTCCTGCCGATGGCGGCCCAGCGCGAGGACCCGTGGACCGAGTTCTACCTGGAGATCCACGAGGAGTACAACGAGGGCACACCGTTCACCGACACGACCGTGTACGGCATGGTGCAGGCGACGCTGTTCGCCCAGCTGCTGATGGAGGTCGGCACCGACCTGACCCGGCAGAACCTGGTCGACACCCTGCACGCCAACGAGTGGGCCGGCCCGGGCCTGGTCCCGTTCGTGGCCACCGAGGACGACCACAGCGGGTACTCCGGTGTCATGGTGGTGCGGAACAGGACCGGGGAGGAGCCAGAGGTCCTCCAGGAACCGATGGTCACCGACAGTGACGGCGGGGAGATCCTCCCCTTCGAGCTGGAACGCCCCACCCCCGACGAGGTGGCCCTCTTCGACGGCGCCTCCGGCGGATAGCGCGGGACGGGCGGCGGTCCCGTCCCGGGAC
>NZ_JBSHDN010000084.1:0-27562 GCF_053616335.1 Nocardiopsis sp. NPDC055824 | reverse complement strand
GGGGCCTTCCCCGTCCGCCCTCCGGGGGCCGTCCGCGTCGCGCGCCCTCCGCGCGTCCGCCCGGGGCGCGGGGCGCGGGGCGCCGGGGCCCGGACGGGCCCGTCGGCGGTGCGTCTTCGCGGGGGCGGGCGGGGCGGGAGGACCGCGCCCTGCCCGGAGGGCGCCGGGAACCCGGCGGTGCGCACCGGTGGTCACCGGACGGGTGGATGCGGTAACAATGGTGCGGACGCCCCGCCCGCCCCCTTCGGAAGGCCCCCCATGCGACGGCTGCTGCCCGCCCTGCCCCTGGCCCTGCTCCTCGCCGTGACGGCCTGCGCGGGAGGGGAGGAGCAGGAGGAGGCCGCCGGGCAGACGGAGGAGACGGACGCGGGGGCGGGAGGGGACGCGGCGCCGGACGCCGACACCGAGGCCGACGCCCTGCGCGCCGCCGGGGGGTTCGTCGCCTCGCTCCAGGCCGTCGACGGCGAGGCGGGCTGCGCCCTGATCGATCCCGCCGCCCAGAACGTGCTGGTCGAGGCGCACGGGGGCGCCGACTGCGCCGAGGCCTTCCCCGCCTACGCCGAGTCCCTCCCGGACGCGGAGGGGGCCGAGGTCGGGGACGCCGTGATGGGGACCGACCTGGACGGGGACACCCCGATCGCCACGGTCACCCTGGTCTTCCCGGGGGAGGACGACCCCGGAGTCCTGGAGATGCGCCAGGACTCCGACGACCAGTGGCTGGCCACCCGGCTGCCCGGCACGACCCTGGGCGGAGCCTGAGGAACGGTCCCGGGAGACGCGGGGCGCGGCCGGGCGCGGTGACCGTCCCGGGCCGCGGGGTCCCGCCCCGCCGCCGAAGGTCCGCCGGGCGCTCCCGGGAGCGGGGTTCCCGGACGGGCCGCAGGCCCGGACGGCCCCACCGCGGAACGGGGAGCCGGGGCCGCGGAGGCGCGGGCTCAGGTGAAGAGGACGTAGCCCAGGATCATCCCGCCCGCCACGACCACCACGGCCAGGAGCGGCCAGAGCCGGTCGGCGACGGCCCCCGCGGCGGAGGCCGCCGGGGCCGAGGGGGAGACATCCGCATGGTCGGGGAACTTCTGCGCACCGGTCACATCGCCTGTGATACCAGACACGATGGGTTCCGCGGAGTCCTCCCCGGCCCCGGAGGCAGCGGGGCGGGGGGTGGAGGCCCCGTGTTCTGCCTGGTCGGAGCGCTGTTCCTCCCCAGCGGAGGGCTCGGGGTTTTTTGTCGCTCTTTTTCTGGCCGCGTCCGGAAAGGCGTGGTCCGCCCGAAAGGTCTCCCGTGTTCCGGCGGCCCCGCCGGCCGCGCCCGTCCCGGCGTCCTCCCTGCTCCGGCCGGCCTCCGGCGGCTCCTCCGGCCCGGCCGCCTCCGTGCTCCCGGGCCCGGCGGGGGCGAAGCCGTACTTCGCCTCCAGGGCCGCGGCGAAGCGCGCCGCCAGTGAGGCCGACACGGCGCTGACCGTGCCGGCGTCCAGTTCGGCGAACCGGCCGGTGAGGACCAGGTCGGTGTCGACGCCGACGACCGTCCTCCCTGCCTCGGCCCGCAGCCGCGCGGTCACCGTCGCCGAGGCGCCTCCCGCGCCCCGGCTGGCCCGCCCGGACGCCTCGACCACCGCCCGGCGCGCCCCCTCGTCCAGCTCCGTGAAACGGGCGGTGCCGGAGTAGGCGGCCACGAGCGGGCCGACCTTCACCCGCACCGCACCGGAGTACAGGGGGCCGTCGACGCCGGTCAGTCTCACGCCGGGCACGCACGGGGCCACCGCCTCCACGTCGGTGAGCAGGCGCCACACGCGCCCGACCGGCGCGTTCACGGTGAACTCGGTGCTGATCCTCACGGGGCGGTCTCCACTCGGGCCCTGGGGGAGGGGTGGGCCCCGGCGGGCCGTGCCCGGGGTCCGTCGACAGGCCGGCGGACCCGTCCTCCGGAATCCGCCGACGCCGCCAGCGTACGCACCGCGCGGAGCCGGGGCGATCCGTCCGGGGCACGGGGGCGGACCCCTCCGCCGCGGCCGGCCCTCCGCACCGTCCCGGCACCGCCCCGGGGCCGGGGGTCAGGGCAGGTGCAGCATGCCGGCGATCAGCCGGGCCGCGTCGACCACGGCCTCGCCGAAGGGCGCCGGGTCGTCCAGTTCGAGCACCGAGATCCCGATGCTCGCCACGGGGGCGCCGCGGGGGCCGACCACCGGGGCGGAGACCCCCGTGACGGCGTTGGTCACCTCCGCGTGGGAGACCGCGTAGCCGCGGCGGCGCGCCAGGGAGACCTCCTCCCGCTCCCCCGGGCGCGGGGGCATGGCCGACAGCAGGGCCAGTCCGGCGGAGCCCTTGCCGAGGGGGTCGACCCGGCCGGTGCGGAAGGCGATGTGCGCCCTGGCGTGCCGCGGTTCGACGACCATGAGCGCGCGCGCCTCGTCCTCGCCCTCGGGCACCACCAGGTGCGCGGTGGCGCCCTGCGCCTCCGCGAGGTCGGCCAGGACCGGCCTCGCGACCTCCCGGAGGTCGACCTCGACGGACTCGGCGAGGGCGACCAGTCCGGGGCCGAGCGTGATCCGCTTGAAGGAGTCGCGCTTGCACAGCCGGTGCTCCTCCAGGGTGCGCACCAGCCGGTGGGCGACCGTGCGGTGCACACCGATCCCCTCGGCGACCTCGGTCACCGACAGCCCGTGCGGGCTGCGGCTGAGCAGTTCGAGCACCTCGATCCCGTTGTGCAGGGTCTTGGACGTCCGTGGGTCCGGCTGTGGGGCCGGTGTGGTGGGCATCGGGCTCCTCTCGCAGGGCGAACATACACCCCCGCCTCTTGACGTCGGTGACGTGGGACACATACGTTGACTTTTAATTGCACGCCTAGTGCGATTATCGCACGCCTTGGAGGGGCTCATGGACGGCACGCAGGTCACCGGCATCCACCAGCTCTACGCGCGCCAGTCCCACCTGATCGACTCCGGGAACGCCGGGGGGTGGGCGGACACCTTCACCCCCGACGGCGAGTTCCACTCCCCGACCTATCCGGCCCCCGTCGTGGGCCGGACGCCGCTCCGCGACTTCGCCCGGGACTTCGCCCGCGACGCCCGGGCCGGGGGAGAGGTGCACCGCCACGTGGTCACCAACGTGTACGTGGAGTCCCTGGACGCGGAGGAGGCACGGGTCAGCGCCTACCTCCAGGTCATGGCGACGCGTGTGGCCGGAGGCACCCGGGTGCTGCGCCTCACCGCGCTCCACGACCGGCTCGTCCGGCACGGGGACGACTGGCGCGTCGCGCGCCGCGACGTCCGGCGCGACGACACCGCCTGACCTGCCCCGGCCCCTCCCGCCGAGAGACCCCCGCACATCCACCGAAAGGCACGTCCCATGACCCAGCACGAGGGCACCGGTCCCGCACGCGTCGTCGACCGACCCATGGAGGCCGTCCACCCCGAGATGGCCGGGCGCACCGCCGTCGTCACCGGCGCGGCGCGCGGCATGGGCCGCGCCTTCACGGCGGCGCTGGCCGCCCGGGGGGTCGACGTCGTCGGCGCGGACCTCGACGACGCCGGGATGGAGCGGACCGCCGACGAGATCAACCGCGAGCTGGCCGGGAGGCCTGGCGGCGTCCGGCCGGGGCGGGTCGCCGCCCACCGCGTCGACGTCGCCGACCCGGCCCAGCAGGACGAGCTCGCCCTCGCCGCCGTCCGGGGGACCGGCTCCCTCGACTACTGGGTCAACAACGCCGGGGTCTTCCCGTACGCCCTGGTCGGGGACATCTCCGCGGACCAGGTCTCCGCCGTCCTCGACGTCAACGTCAAGGGAGTCCTGCACGGGGCCCAGGCGGCCGCCCGCCACATGGGGCCGGGCGGCGCCATCGTGAACATGTCCTCGGTCTCCGCGGTACGGGTGCGCCGGGGCCGCGCGGCCTACTGCGCCTCCAAGGCCGCCGTCGCCCACCTGACGGAGTCGCTCGCCGTCGAACTCGGGGACCGGGGCATCCGCGTCAACGCCATCGCCCCCGGGTTCATCGACACCGAGATGACCCGCTGGCTCCAGGACGACCCCGAGGCGCTCGCCGCCGCCCTCGACGACGTCCCCCTGCACCGGGTCGGCTCCCCGGAGGAGGTCGTCGGCGTCCTGCTGTTCCTGCTCTCCGACAGCAGCCGCTACGTGACCGGGCACAGCATCGCCGTGGACGGGGGATCGCGCCATGTCTGAGCCGGCCACCGGGGCGGGGGAGACCGTCGACGTCGTCGTCGTCGGAGGCGGAGGGGCCGGGCTCGCCGCGGCGGCCACCGCGGCGGAGGCCGGTGCGGGCGTGCTGCTGTTCGAGGCCGAGACCGAACTCGGCGGGTCGACCCAGCTCTCCGCCGGGCTGTTCACCGCCGCCGGAACGAGCGTCCAGCGCGGCGCGGGAGTGGAGGACACCGCCGAGCGGTTCTACCAGCACTACATGGACCTGAACCAGTGGATGCTGGAACCGGGGCTCGTCCGCGCCTTCTGCGAGAACGCGGGGCCCACCCTGGAATGGCTCATCGGGCTGGGCGTGGAGATCCCCGCGCGGATCTCCACGAACGCGCACATGCCCGGCCTGTGCCGGGCCGGCGTCGAGGACGTCCGGCGCGGCCACGTGCCCAAGGACCAGGGCCTCGGCCTGGTCCAGGTGCTGGCGGCCGCCTGCCGCCGGCACGGGGTCGAGACCGTGCTCAACACCCGGGTCGAACGGCTCCTGGCGGAGGACGGCCGGGTGGTCGGCGTCGTCGCCGACGGCGTCGAGGTCCGCGCGGGAGCGGTCGTGGTCACGACCGGGGGGCTCGCCCGGGACCCCGGGCTCCTCCGGGAGTACTACCCCGCGGCGCTGGAGGCGGGCGAGCACGCGTTCGTCGTCGCCGCCCCGGGGAGCCGCGGCGACCACATCCGCTTCGCGGACGGGGTCGGGGCCTCGGTCACCGGGGCGGGCCGGGGGCTGCGCCTGCCCACCGCCTACTTCCAGCGGTACCACCACTGGCAGTCCGGGTTCCCGCCCGTCTCGCGGGTGTACGTCAACAGGGCCGGGCGGCGGTTCATGGACGAGGACGCGTCCTACGCGGTCTCCACCGGCGTCATCGACGCCCAGGACGGCCCCGTCTGGTGCGTCTTCGACGACAGGGCCAGGGCCTCCCTGCCCTCCGGTTACGCGGACTGGACGCCGGAGCGCGTCACCGAGGAGGCCGACGCGGGCAGGACGCTGCGGGCCGACACCCTGGAGGGGCTCGCCGGACTGATGGGGGTGCCGCCCGGAGCCCTGCGCGCCACCGTGGACGCCTGGAACACCCAGCTCCCGCACGGGGAGGACGAGCGCTTCCTGCGCCACCTCAGCCTGCGGGACAAGGGCCAGGGGGACCCCGACCCCATCGGGGAGGGGCCCTTCCACGCGGCACTCCTCCTCCCGACCGAACTCGTCTGCACGCACGCCGGGATGGAGATCGACCCCCGGGCGGCCGTGCGCGACCGCGAGGGCCGCGCCATCCCCGGGCTCTTCGCCGCGGGGGAGGCCGGGGCCGGAGTCCTCGGACTGCGCTACGTCGGCGGCGGCAACGCCGTCGCCAACGCGATCACCATGGGCCGCATCGCCGGCCGCGGGGCGGCGGCCCGGGGCTGACCCCCGCGCCGTACCCCCTTCTTCCCCCTGACCCACCAGGACCGGGCGGCCCGCACGCCCCCGGTCCGACCCTGCCCGAGGAGGCAGCATGCCACTGGACCACAGGTCCGCGGACGGACCGGGCACGACGCACGCCGACGGGGGCTTCCAGTCCCGGGTGAAGGTCATCCGGGCGGCCGTCATCGGCACCGTCGTCGAGTACTACGACTTCGGCATCTACGGGTACATGGCCACCTTCGTGGCGATGCTCTTCTTCGTCTCGGAGGATCCGACGGCGGCGCTCCTGGGCACGTTCGCCGCCTTCGCCGTCGCGTTCTTCATGCGCGTGCCCGGCGGCATCCTCTTCGGACACATCGGGGACAGGTACGGGCGCAAGAGGGCCCTGTCGTGGACCATCCTCCTGATGGTGGCGGCCACCGCTGTCATCGGGCTGCTGCCCACCTACGTCACGCTGGGCGTGTGGGCGACCGCCCTGCTGGTCCTGTGCCGCTGCGTGCAGGGGTTCGCGGCGGGCGGCGAGCTGGGCGGCGCCAACGCGTTCGTCGCGGAGTCGGCCCCCACCCGCTGGCGGGCCACCCAGACCTCGCTGGTCAACTCCGGGACCTACCTCGGATCGCTGTTCGCCGCGCTGGTGGCGCTCGCGGCCACCTCGCTGTTCACCGAGCAGCAGATGCTGGACTGGGCGTGGCGGATCCCGTTCCTGCTCAGCCTCCCCATCGGCGTGATCGGCCTGTACATCCGCAGCCACCTCGACGACACCCCGCAGTTCAAGGAGCTGGCCGACCAGGGCGAGACGAAGAAGGTACCGGTCAAGACCCTGCTGGTGACCAACTGGCGGTCGGTGCTGAAGATCATCGGCCTGGGCGCGGTCATCACCGGCGGGTACTACATCGTCTCGGTGTACGCGGCCACCTACCTCCAGACCACGGCCGGCCACTCGTCGCGGCTGGCCTTCGCCTCCACCGCGGTGGCGATGGTGGTCGGCGCGGCCACGCTCCCGCTCTCCGGCTACCTGGCCGACACGATCGGCCGGAAGAAGGTCATCCTCATCGGGAGCGTCGGCGCGACGCTCCTCGGGTTCCCGATGTTCATGATGATGGCCGCGGGCCCCGCCTGGGCCGCGGTCGTCGGGCAGTCGGTCCTGTTCGTCTGCGTCTCGGTCGTCAACGGGGCCTCGTTCGTCACCTACGCGGAGATGCTCAGCGCCTCCACCCGCTACAGCGGGATCGCGCTCGGCAACAACGTGACCAACACGGTCCTCGGCGGCACCGCGCCGTTCGTGGCGACCTGGCTGATCGGCGCGACCGGCCAACCGCTGGCGCCCGCGGCCTACTTCGTCCTGACCGCCCTGATCACCCTGGTGACGGTCTTCTTCGTCGCCGAGACACGCGGCACCGAGCTGCGCGTCGACTGAGTACGGGGCACACCGAGGAAGGAGCTGACATGAAGCACGGACTGGCCGGACGGACCGTCCTGGTGACCGGTGCGGCCGGGGGCATGGGAAGGGCGGAGGCCCTGGCGCTGGGCGCCGAGGGGGCGCGCGTCTGGGTGGCCGACCTCGCGGAGGAGGGAGGGGAGGAGGTGGCGGCCCGCATCCGCGCGGAGGGGGGCTCGGCGCGGTCCGCGCGCCTGGACGTCCGCGACCCCGCGGGCTGGCGGGAGCTGCGCGACCGGATCGGCCGGGAGGACGGGCGGCTCGACGGCCTCGTCAACAACGCCGGGGTCAGCCACCGCTTCGGGATCGAGGACACCGCCGACGAGGACTGGCGGCGGGTGGTCGACATCAACCTGTCCGGCGTGTTCTACGGGATGAAGTACACGGCTCCGCTGCTGCGGGGATCCGGTTCGGCCTCGGTGGTCAACGTGTCCTCCGTCGCGGGCATGACCGGCTACTTCGCGGCCGGCTACGGCGCGAGCAAGTGGGGTGTGCGCGGGCTGAGCAAGGTCGGCGCCCTGGAGTTCGCCGGGGCGGGGGTGCGGGTGAACTCCCTGCACCCCGGCCTGGTGGACACGCCGCTGCTCCGCTCCGGGCCGGACGACTTCGTCGACGAGAGCCTGCGCTCGGTGCCCGCCGGGCGGGTCGCCGGCGCGGACGAGATCGCCGAGGTCGTGCTCTTCCTGCTGTCCGACGCGTCCCGCTACGTCACGGGCGCGGAGATGGTCGTGGACGGCGGCCTCACCTCCGGGGGCCTCTACCACCGGATCACCGGTGCCCTGAGGGAGGGCGGGGAGCGCTGACCGCACACCGCTCCGGCCCCGCCCGCTCCGGCCGTCCGCGCGGGGCCGCCGGTCCTCCGGCACGGCCCGGCCGCGCCCGCCGGACGGAGGACCGGACGCAAGCGGATGAGAAGGGGAACGGAAGCCGTCCCGGAGACGATGTCCCCCGCGCCGGACCCGGCGCGAAAGATGCGGGGAAGTGACATGGACAAGCTCCGGAAAACCATCGCCACGAGCGTGCTCTGCGCGGCCGTCGCCGCGGGTTCGCTCCTCTCGGCCGCCCCGGCCGCGGCCGCCGCCTACAACGGCGCCTGCGGCAGCGGGTACGCCGTGGTCAACAGGATCGAGTTCCCCGACAACCGGGGGACCGCGTTCCTGACCTACAACAGTTCCAACGGCTACAACTGCGTGGTGACCGTGCGCACGAACCCCGGCGCCGCCACCCACATGGAGGCCATGGTCCGCAGGACGGGGGAGAGCGCCTGGGTGCGCGACTCCGGCGACTACACCACCTACGCCGGGCCGGTCTACCGCAGCGGAGCGGGGTACTGCATGAACTGGGGCGGCACGATCGGCAACGCCACGATCACCCTGCCCGCCACCAACTGCGGCTGACCCGCGCCCGGCCCGGACCGGCGGGGCGCACCGCGCCGGTCCGGGCCGGGCGGGTCCCCCGGGGTCCGGTCAGGGGGAGAGGATGCGCGCGTAGCGGTCGGCGGGGAAGCCGTCGCCCACGTACTCGTAGCCGGACCGTGCGCCGTACTGGGCCATGAGGCGGCTGCCCAGCAGCAGGGCGGCATCGGCCCGCTCGCGCAGCCACACCTCCCCCCTGCTGCCCTCCGGCGCGTAGTCCCTGGTGAGGGCGGACCCCAGGCTCTGCGCCTCCCGCACCGTCCCGCGCATGGACGCCTCGTACGAGAAGTAGGCGCGCTCGTGGTCGCCCTCGGCGAAGACCAGCTCCCCGGCCAGCGCCGTCGCGCCCATCAGGGCCAGGGCCGTCCCCTGGCCCGCCATCGGGTCCGCCGCGTGGGCCGCGTCGCCCACCAGGACGGTCCGGCCCCTGCTCCACACGTCCAGCCTGACCTGGGTCGACGGCGCGAGGCGCACGTCCGCCCCGCGCATGGCCCGCAGCAGGCCGGGGACCTCCCAGCCGTCCTCCCCGTAGACCTCCTCCAGGAAGCGGTACCTCGCCTCCATGTCCATCTCGGCCGGAGCGGCCGGGGTCCTGTTGCGCATCAGGAACTCCACCTCCAGCCGGTCGTTGCCGGGGAACGTCGTGACGACGCACCCCCGGTAGGGCCACACGCGGCACATCATCACGTCGCCGACGCCGAGGTGGTTGTCGATCTCGAAGGCGGCGAGGTTGGCGTCCAGGTGCTCGACCTGTCCGTCGGCGTCGGAGCCGAACACCAGCCCGCGGACGGGGGAGTCCGGGCCGTCGGCGCCCACCACCAGGTCGAAGCGGCGCCCGGGCGCGTGCGCGAAGCCGACGTCCACGCCGTCGGCGTCCTCGTCCAGGGAGGTGACGGAGTCGCCGAAGAGGTACTCGACGCCCTCGCCCGCGCGGTCGCGCAGGAGGCGGGACAGGTTCCCGCTCCTGATCGCGACCGCGCCCACGTGCCCCTGCGGCAGCACGATCGGCCGTTCGCGCCCGCTGATGTAGGAGTGCACGTCGGGGAGGGGCCCGCCCTCGGACCGGACCCTCTCGCCCACGCCCATCCGGTCCAGCACGCCCATCCCCTGCGGGGACACCTCGACGAGGTGGCCGCCCGCGGCCGGCTCCGGCGCGCGTTCGACGACCGTCGGCGCGAACCCGTGCCGGGCCAGCCAGTGGGCGAGCACGGGACCGGCCGCCCCGCCGCCCGCGATGAGCACGTTCCTGTTCCTGATCGGCACTCGAATCCTCCGGGTCGGGGGCGAGGGCGGGGGACCCGTCCGCCTCGCCCGCTGCGTGTGGGAGCCGTCCACGGGCCGTGGAGCTCCACAGAGGAACCGTACCGTCCGGACGGTGCACACCGCCGGGAGCGGAGGGCGCCGCGGGTGCCGGGAGGCCCGCGCCCCTCCGGGCGGGGCACACGTGCCGGGCGGCCGCCGCCCCCGGTCCCGGCCGGTGCCGGGGGAGGCCGCCGGCCGGGACTTCCGCGAGCTCCGAGGGCCCCGGTCCCGCAGGGTCGGAGAAGGCGCCGGATCGGGTCCGTTTCGTCAGCATAAGATTGCATTTATTGATTTTATGTAGCCACGTCGTAATGCTTCTATCCACGGTCGGCCGGTGGGCCGAAAATGCCTTTCGGTGTTCCGGTTGTGCCGGGCGAGGCTTTCGGAGAAGATCGTTCCGGCGAACCTCCGCGTCCTCCCCGGGCGAGGAGGCCGCCTCCGTGAAACGCACATGGAATCAGAAAGGATGGTGGAATGAAGTTTTCGTCCACCGTGGCCGCGGCGCTCCTGGGCAGTGTCCTCCTGGGTGCCTCTCCCGCGCAGGCGGCGACCGGTGAGGTCGTGGTCTTCACGACCGAGTTCGAGGATCTCGTGCGCTATTCCGACCCCGCCTCGGGAAGCTGCGTGCGCCTCCCCGGGACGGCCCACGTCCTGGTCAACCTGACCGACGCGGACGTGCGCCTCCACGCCGGGACGCGGTGCCTGGGGCCCGGGGTGACCGTGGCCCCCGACCGGGGCTGGCACGCCCCGCCCAGCGGCCTGTTCAGCTTCTCCGTGGCCTGACCCGCGGAGAGCGGACAAAGCGGCAAAATTAAGCATTTCCAATACGCCTGCTTTGTCTGCTTGTTTCCCCCGATTAAGGAGTAGTCGGGGGTAGGGTTTGGGACGCGGGTGGAGGTTTCGCGTTTTGACGCTTTTTCCGTGGTGCTCCACGCTGGGTCTCCGTTCGATGGTTCCGCCCGTCCGGAAGGGCGCGGAACGAGGATGACGGCGAACGGAAAGGCGCGCACCCTCCATGCTGCACACCCTCATCGTCGGCCTGGGCAGATCGGGAAGAGGGCTGCACCTGCCGTCGCTCGCCAAGGCGCGGGCGGCGGCCCCCTCCCTCTTCGCCCCGGGCCCGGTGATGGGCCACGACCCCCTGTGTCCCGGGGCGGACGGGCTCCTGGCGGTCGCCTCCCCCGAGGAGGCGGCGCGCCGCCGCCCGCCGCGGGACACCGTGGTCCACCTGTGCACCCCGCCCCACCTGCGCGCGGAGCCGCTGGAAACCCTGGCCCGCCTGGGCTACCGCAGCATCATCGTGGAGAAGCCGCTGGCCCTGGACCTCGTCGAACTGGCCGCGATCGCGCGGCTGCGCCGCCGCTGGGACCTCGACCTCGCCGTCTCCACCCCCTGGTCGGCCAGCGCGTTGAGCAGGCGGCTGTCGGCGGCCCGGCGCTCCGGCGCCTTCGGGGCGCTGCGCGCGATCACGGTGCTCCAGCACAAGCCCCGGTTCACCAGGTCCCTGGGGTCGCCGGGGCACCCCACCGCCTTCGACATCGAGGTCCCCCACGCCCTCGCCGTGGTCGTGGCGCTCGCGGGAGGCGCCGACGTCGCCGCGGCCGGACTGGAGGACATGGTCGTCGACGGGACGCGCCTGCCGGGCCTGGGCGGCGCCCGCCTGGACCTCGTGCACCACACCGGCGTGCTCACCCGGATCGAGTCCGACCTGACCTCCCCGCTGCGCGAGCGGCGCATCGTGCTGGAGTTCGACGAGGTCGTCCTGACCGGCCACTACCCGTGCAGCGAGGCCGACCACACCGCCCAGCTGTCGGTGGCGGTGCCGGGGCGGGCCCCCACCCGCTCGGCCTTCCACGACGACGCCTTCACCGCGTTCCTGCGCGCCTGCTACACCCGCTACTCCCGGCCCCGGCGCGCCAGGGGGGGCCTGCCCGTCCACGTGGAGGCCGTCCGCCTGCTGTCCGAGGCGAAGAACCTCTGCTCCTCCCGCACCGACGACCCCCGGGAGGCCGACAGTGCCGTCCGCGTCTGAGACACCCCGCCTGGCGGGGATCGGCGACGAGGCCGCCCCCGGGCTGCCCGGCCAGATCGCCGCCGTGCGCGCGCTCGGCTGGAACCTGCTGGAGCTGCGCACCCTGGACGGCGTGCCGGTCGCCGAGACGGACGACGCCGCCTTCGCGCGGGCCGCGGAGCGCATCCGCGCGGCCGGGGTGGAGGTGGTCGCCGTCGCCGCCAAGATCGGCGACTGGTCCCGGCCCGCCACCGGGGACTTCGCCGTCGACCTGGCCGAGCTGGACGTGCTCGCCCGGCGCTGCGCGGTCCTGGGCACGCGCACGGTGCGGATCATGTCCTTCCCCTCCGGGGGCCTGGCCGAGCCCGGGTGGGGGCGCGTGGTCCGCACGCGGATGCGCGTGCTGGCCGACCGCGCCGAGGACGCCGGCCTGGTCCTGGCGCACGAGAACTGCGCCGGATGGGCGGGGGAGGACGCCGCCCGTGTCCTGGACCTGCTGGCCCACGTCGACAGCCCGGCGCTGCGGGTGCTGTTCGACACCGGCAACGGCGTCGCCCACGGCTACGACGCCGCCGCGATGCTGCGCCCGCTCGTGGAGTACGTGGCCCACGTCCACGTCAAGGACGCCGTCGACGCCCCCGGAGGGGACACCGCCTACGTGCTGCCCGGCCGGGGGCGGTCCGGGGTGGACGAGTGCCTGCGGATCCTGGCCTGTCACGGCTACCGGGGCGCACTGTCCATCGAACCCCACCTGCACCTGCGCCCCCACCTCCGGGGAACCGGCGGCGACCC
The DNA here is from genome assembly GCF_053616335.1 of Nocardiopsis sp. NPDC055824. Classification (NCBI taxonomy): domain Bacteria; kingdom Bacillati; phylum Actinomycetota; class Actinomycetes; order Streptosporangiales; family Nocardiopsidaceae; genus Nocardiopsis; species Nocardiopsis sp. NPDC055824. Next base: position 15,005 of record NZ_JBSHDN010000084.1, on the reverse strand, counting down.
CGGCCGGGGGGACGCGGCCGGGTTCGTCGAGTACGGGCGGGCCCTGGAGGAGACGGTGCGCCGGGTCTGGCGCGCGGAGGCGGTCCGATGACGCTCACCGGTGACGAGCGCTCCCTGCTGATGCGGCTGCTGGCCGCCCCCACGGCCGGCCCCCTGGAGACCGGGGCCGCGGGCCCGGCGCCCCGGCTGTGGGAGGCCCAGCGCGACTACGCCCGCGCCGCCGGGCGGCTCGGGTTCCGGGTGGTCCGCCACGCCCCCGCCGACCCCGCCGACCTGGAGGCGCCCGGCGTGCCCGAGACGGTGCGCGAGGCCGCCGCCGACCCCGGCTTCCTCGCCTGTCAGCCCAGCCTGGTCCTGAGGCTCGGCCCCGACGCCGTGCCGCGCGAGCGCACGGTCATGTTCAACGTGCACATGGACACCGTCGCGGGCGGCCCCGCCGCCTCCTTCGACGGCGAGGTCTTCCGCGGCCGCGGCGCCGTCGACGCCAAGGGGCCCGCGGTGGCGCTCCTGGCCGGGGTGCGCGCCGCCCTGGAGCGCTCGCCGGCCCTGGGCCGCGACACCGCCGTCCTCGTCCAGGCGGTCGCGGGGGAGGAGGGCGGGGCCATGGGCGTCCTGGGCACCCGCCCCCTGGTCGGACTGGGTCACACCGGCCGCGTCAACGTGTTCTGCGAACCCACGTCCGGACGGTTCCTCACCCGCTCCACGGCCTCGATGACCGCCCGTGTCTCGGTGCGCGGCGACGACGCCGTGGACGACCGGCCCCACAGCGGGCACAACGCCTCGGTGCTGCTGGGGTTCCTCGCCCAGCGCATGGGCCGCGCCCTGGACGCCCACGCCCGGAACGGCGCGGTGTGCGTGGCCGGGCTGCACACGGGCACACTGCACAACCGCGTGTACGGCTCCGGCGACCTGCTCCTCAACCTGTCCTACGCCGACGCCCGCGCCGGCAGGACCCTGGAGGAGGCGGTGCGGGGCGCCTTCGACACCGCGCTGGCGGAGTTCGGCTCCGCCTTCGCCGACACCGCCCTCTTCGCCCGGACCGCGGCCGACGCGCGCCGCCTCACCCGCCTGGACTGGCCCAAGCGCGGCCTGCCGGTCCTGGACGACCGCGACCGGTGGGGGCACGACCTGCTGCGCCGGGCCGGGGTGCCCGCCTGGCCGGCCGACGAACCCGCCTTCACCTGCGACGCCATCTGGATGGCGGACGTCCCGGACACCTGCACCGTCGTGCTGGGACCGGGCGACCTGGACGCCGACGGCGCGCACGGCGACGACGAGCGCGTCCGCCTCCGCGACCTCGACGGGTACGCCGACACGGTGGCCCGTCTCCTGACCGCCTTCACCGACGACACCGACGGAGGATCGTGACCACCCTCTCCCCAGAGTCACCGCCGGCACAGGAACGGGCGACCGTGACGGTCGACCACGACGCGCTGCTCGCCTTCCTCACGGAGGTCTTCGCCGGCCGGGGCCTGCCCCGCGGCCGGGCCGCGGAGGCGGCGCGCGCCCTGTGCCACGGGGACCTCACCGGAATGGACTCCCACGGGGTCGCCAACCTGGCCGGGCTCTACCTCCCCCTGCTCGACGAGGGGAGGGCGGACCCCGGCGCGGAGCCCCGCGTGCTGGCCGACCTCGGCGCCGCCGTGCTGCTCGACGCCCGGCGCTCCCTCGGCCTGTGGGCCGCGTCGGAGGCGATGGACCTCGCCGCGCGGCGGGCCGGGGAGCACGGGGTGGGCCTGGTGTCGGTACGCGGGGCCACGCACCTGGGCTGCGCCGGCTACCACGCACTGCGCGCCGTCGAACGCGGCATGATCGGCGTGGTCGCGAGCAACTGCGGCCGCCAGCGCATCGCGCGGCCGCCGGGCGGGGCCGTGGCCCTGTTGGGGACCAACCCCCTCAGCGCCGCGGCCCCGGCCGGTGCGCATCCGCCGTTCCTGCTGGACATGAGCACCACGGCGACGCCCACCGGCCGGGTCCGGCAGGCCGCACGCGAGGGCCGGCGGCTGCCGGAGGGGGTGCTGTGCGACGACCACGGCGCCCCCGTCACCGACCCGGCGGCGTTCGACGCCGGGCGTGCGCACCTGATGTGGCTGGGCGGCGAGGCGGGGCGGTTCAAGGGCTTCGGCCTCGGACTGCTGGTGGAGGTGCTGTCCGCGGTGGTCTCCGGCGCCGGGCGGGGCCCGGACCCCGACGCCCTGGCCGGGGACGGCGGGCCCTCCGGCCGGGACGACGACATCGGCTTCCTGATGCTGGCGATCGCCCCCGACGCGCTGCGCGAGGGGGCACCGGCCGACGCCGAGGAGCTGTTCGGCGTGGTGACGGCGTGCCCTCCGGCCGCCCCCGGCGACCCGGTGCGCTACCCCGGCTGGCACGAGCACCGCACGGCGCGGGAGCGCCGCGCCACGGGGGTGCCGCTGGCCGCCGGCCTGTACGCCGAACTGGCGGACGTGGCCGCGCGGGCGGGGATCCCGGCGCCGGCGCTCGCGGGGGAGGGACGATGAGGGGGCCCCTGCGCGTGGGAGTGGTCGGCCTGGGGGTCATCTCCCGGTTCCACCTGGCGGCGCTGTCGGCCTCCACCGACTGGGAGCTCGCGGCCGTGTGCGACCTGAACCCGTCGAGGGTCGCGGACCCGCCGCCGGGGGCGGCGGGCTACACCGACCACACGCGGATGCTGGCGGAGGCGGACCTGGCCGCGGTCGTGGTCACGGCCCCCAACGACGCGCACGCCCGGATCTGCGCCGACGCCCTCGCGGCCGGTGTCGCGGTGTGCGCGGAGAAGCCGCTCGCCCTGGATCTCGCGGAGGGGGAGGCCCTGGCCGCCCTGTCCCGGGACCGGGGGGTGCCGTTGACCACGGCCTTCCACCGCCGGTACAACTCCGGGTTCGCCGCGCTGCGTCACCGGATCGGGGAGCGCGCGGTGGCGGAGGTGACCGTGCGCTACCTGGAGCGGATCGAGGAGCACGCCGGGGAGGACACCTGGTACCTGGATCCGGGCCGCTGCGGCGGCGGGTGCGTGGCCGACAACGGACCCAACGCCTTCGACCTGGTGGAGACCCTGCTGGGCCGGGCCGAGGTGACCGGGGCCCGGGTGGAGTACGACGACGCGGGGGTGGACCGGAGGGCGGACGTCGCCCTGCGAGCGGGGGGAGCCCGCGCCCGGGTGCTGCTGGACTGGTCCCATCCGGGGGAGTGCAAGGACGTGGTGGTGAGAACGGCGGACGGGCAGGTGTGGGCGGCCGACCTGCTGGCCGGCCGCCCCGCCTTCAAGGAGTCCCTCTGGCACGAGTACGAGGGCATCGCCGCCGACTTCGCGCGCCGGGTGCGCGAAGGGCGGACCGACGACGGCGCGGGGGTGTCGGCGCTGCGCCTGGTCGGCGAGGCCTACCGCGCGGCGGAGCTCGGGGAGAGGGCCGCCCGGTGAACCCGCACGAGGACGGCGCCAAGCGCGACGTGGCCGCCACCCTGCTCAAGGTCCTGGTCCACCGCAGGACCGAGCGCGGCATGCGGCTGGAACCGTTCGCGAGCCGGTGCGTGCGCGCGGGGGAGGTCCACGAGCTGGTCGCCACCGACCACACCGACACCGCGGAGGGCGCCCGGATCGACCGCGTGGGGTTCCTGGGGTTCGCCGAGATCACCGCCGCCGGCGTCGTGGACCGGGGCGACGAGGTATGGATCGGTCCGCGCCGGGTGGGCGTGGTGCTGGGGTTCGACGCCTGCCACACGCCGAACCACTACAACGTGCTCATCCACGCGGACCCGGCCCCCACGGGGCGCGAGCTGGCGCTGCGACCGGAGGAGCCGGTGGTGTTCCGGCAGGGGAGCCCCGGGACCGTGGCCGAGGTCTTCCGGACACCGTCCGCGGAAAATGTCGAAGAATGTCCGAAATAAATTTCACGAAGCATCGATGATTTTCCCGGATTGGCTTTTCCGGGGCCCTCGGATCGGTAATATTCGAGTCGGGGGAAGGTGATTCTCGAATCGCATTCGAGTCCCCTTCTTCTTGTTATTCATTTTGTTGTTCCCAATTATTCTCTTGAAGGAGAACGGATGACGACCGCCGTCAAGGCCAACGACCGCCTCGAAGAGCGCTTCCGCCTGTGGGACCACAACGGCAACGGCGTGATCGAGCGCGCGGACTTCGAGCAGGAGATCGAGGGCATCCTCAGCCGCTTCGGCGTCGAGGCCTCGGCCCCCGCCGCGGAGGGCCTCCGCGGCGCCTACCTCGGCCTGTTCGACCGCCTGGCGCGGTCCGCGGGCACCGAGCGGATGAGCAAGGAGGACTTCGTCCGGGCCGCCGAGAGCGAGATCGTCAGCAAGGGCGACGCCGGCTTCTCGGAGGTCCTCCAGCCGACCATCCAGGCGATCATGACCATCGCCGACACCGACGGCGACGGCCGGATCAACCCGACCGAGCTGGAGCGGTGGTTCGACGCCATCGGCCTGAGCACCGCCCAGGCCGCCGACGCCTTCGGTGAGATCGACACCGACAACGACGGCGTCCTCACCGTCACCGAGCTGGTCGCCGCGGTGCGCGACTACCACCTCGGCAAGAACGACATCCCCCTCCTGGGCGTCTGACCCCCCTCGGGTCCCGTCCCCCTTCCGGCCCGGCCGCGCCACGGCGCGGCCGGGCTCCGGTCCCTCCCCCACACGCAGAACGGAAGAAATGAAGTCGGCACTCTCCTCCCCCGCCGCGGACGAACGCGGCGGGGGTCGTTCGCGCATTCCCTTCTTCGACCAGTCGGACACCTTCCGAAGACTGTGGCCGGAGATCGAGGAGAACTGTGTCCGCGTCATGGACGACGGTAAGTTCTCGCACGGCTCCATGGTGGCTGAATTCGAGCGGGAAATGGAGCGCTACACCGGTGCCCGGCACGTCGTCGGCGTCAACTCGGGGACCGACGCGCTCGTCATTCTCCTGCGCGCCGCAGGACTGCGCCCCGGCGACGAGGTGATCGTCCCCGCCTACACGTTCGTCGCCACCGCCACCGCCGTCGTGCACGCCGGCGGCGTCCCCGTCTTCGCCGACATCGAGGCGCACGGGTACGGGCTCTCCCCCGACGCGGTCGCGGACGCCGTCACCCCGCGCACCCGCATGGTCATGCCGGTCCACCTCTTCGACCGGCTCGCCGACATGGAGGGCATCGGCCGGGTCGCCCGCGCCCACGGGCTGACCGTGGTGGAGGACAGCGCGGAGGCCGTCGGCATGCGCCTCCACGGCAAGCACGCGGGACTGCTCGGCGCCGGCGGCGTCCTCTCCTTCTTCCCCGCCAAGACCCTGGGGGCCGTCGGCGACGCCGGGGCCCTGCTCACCGACGACGACGCCGTCGCCGAAACCGCGCGGATGCTGCGCCACCACGGCCGGTCCGGGCGCACCCTGGCCGAGTTCCCCGGCATCTCCAACCCGACGGTCGTCGTCGGCGGCAACAGCAAGATGGACGACATCCAGGCCGCCGTCCTGCTGGCCAAGCTCACCCGCCTGGACGCCGACATCCGGCGCCGCGCCGAACTGTCGCGCCGCTACGACGGGCGGTTGCGCGGCCTGCCCGGGGTACGGACCGTCCCCGGCGACGCCGCGGCCCGGCCCGGCGAGGAGCGCGCGGTGTACGTCCACCTCGTCGAGGTGGACGACCGCGACGGCCTCGTCGCCCACCTGGACGCCGCCGGTGTCGGCACCGAGGTCTACTACCCCCGCCCGCTGCACCTGCAGCCGTGCTTCGCCCACCTGGGCCACCGGCCGGGCGACCTGCCCCGCGCCGAGGAGGTGTGCCGGTCGGCCGTGGCGCTGCCGCTGTACGCCGACCTGTCCGAGGAGCGGGTCGACCGGGTCTGCGACGAGATCGAGCGCTTCCTCGCCGGGAGGACCCGATGACCGCGGCCACCGGGCGGACCGTCCCGTTCTTCGCCCCCGACCTCTTCGACACCGAGCGCGAGGCGCTCCTCGCGGCCCTGTACGAGGTCGGCACGGACCCCGAGCAGAAGTTCATCCTCGGACGCCGCACCGCGCGGTTCGAGGAGGCCCTGCGCGACTCCCTGGGCGCCGGCGACGTCGTGGCCTGCTCCAGCGGGACCTCGGCGCTGACCCTCGTCCTGGCCGCCATGGACATCGGGCCCGGCGACGAGGTGGTCGTCCCGGCCTTCGGCTGCGCCCCCCTGGCGAGCACCGTCCTGTCGTGCGGCGCGACCCCGGTCTTCGCCGACGTCGACCCCGTGACGCTGACCATGGACCCCGACCACGCCGAGCAGCTCCTCACCGCCAGGACCCGGGCCCTCATGCCCGCCCACATGTTCTCCGTCATGGCCGACATGCCCCGCCTGCGCGATCTGGCCTCCCGTGCGGGGGTGCGGCTCGTCGAGGACGCGGCGCTGGCCCAGGGCGGCACGCTCCGGGGCCGCCCCGCCGGCCTGTGGGGCGACGCCGGGGTGTACTCCTTCGTCCAGGTCAAGGTCTTCGGCATGCCCGGCGAGGGCGGCGTGGTCCTGTCCGCCGACGCCGGACTCGCCGACCGGGTGCGGATGCTGCGCAACCACGGCCAGGACGGCCGCCACCGGTTCCTGCACCACCGCATCGGCCACAACAGCCGGTTCGACGAGGTGATGGCCGCCTTCCAGCTGCACCGCCTGGCGGGGCTGGAGGAGCGCGTGGCCCGCCGGAACGCCATCTGCTCGTACTACTCCGAGCACCTGGCCGACCTGCGCGAGGACGGGGTCGCGGCGCCCCCCGCGGGCGGGGACGGCCGCTTCCCCTACGTCTACACGCTCCTGTGCGAGGACCGCGACGGGCTGCGGGACCACCTGGCCGCCGAAGGGATCGACACCCACGTCTACTACCCCCGCGCCCTGCCCGAGCAGCCCGCCTTCGCCCCCCACGCCCGCCCCGGCGGGCAGTGGCCCCGGGCCCGGGACGCGGCGCGCCGCAACATCTCCCTGCCCCTGTACCCGCACCTGACCGACGAACGCGTCGAGCACGTGGTCACCGCCGTGCGCGCGTTCGCCCACGGGAGGAAACCATGACCGACCGCACGACCGCGCCCGCCGCGCCGCCCACTCCGCCCCGGCCCACCCCGGGCGCCTACGCCAGGCTCGCCAAACTCGACATCGTCGACTACTACATCGGCCTGCCGCTGGTGTTCGCCATGACGCTGCCCCTGCTGGGGGCGCGCGCCGAGACCCTCGGGTTCCTCCTGCTCGTCCTGGTGGCCGAGGTGGCGGTGGTGGCCGCCATGGTCTCCTTCGACGACGTCACCGGCTACCGTGACGGCTCGGACGCCGCCAACTACGGCTCCGACGCCGCGCGGCGCCGACTCGCCCGCAAACCCCTGGTCCACGGGACCCTCACCGAGCCCCAGGCGCTCCGCTTCGGGCGGGCGGCGACCGCCGCGAGCGTCGTCCTGTGGGCCCTGGTGGTCGCGCTGGCCCCGCACCGGCCCCTGTGGGCCGTCGTCGGGGCGGCCCTGTGCCTGGTCGCGTCGGTCCAGTACTCCTGGGGGCTGAAGCTCAGCTACCGGGGCTTCCAGGAGATCTTCCTCTGCGGCCTGGGGGTGGGCTGGGTCCTGGTCCCCTACGGCCTGCTCGTCGGGCACGTCGACGGCTTCGTGATCGTCCAGGCGCTGGTGTTCGGCGGCGGCCCGATGATCTTCGGCCTGTACTCCAACACCAACGACGCCGCGGGCGACCGGGCCGCGGGCCGCGTCACCGTCGCCGCGAGGGTGTCCCCGCGCGCCAACACGGCCTTCATCGTCGCGCTCACCGCGACGGAGACCCTGCTGGTCACCGGGTCCCACCTGCTCGGGATCGCCCCCTGGTGGTTCACCGTCGCCCTGCTGCCCGTCATCGCCCTGCGGGTCGCCCAGCTGTACACCGGTTTCGTCCTCGGCGACATCCTGCGGGCGCGCCGCACGGCCATCCACACGCACCGGGCCGCGGTCGTGCTCCTCATCGGGGCCAACCTGCTCGCCCCGTTCCTGCCGGGCGCCCTGTGAGCGCGCCGCTCGACGCGGCGGTGGTGGGCGCGGGGCCCGCCGGGCTCGCCACCGCGCACCTGCTGGCCGCCGCCGGACACACGGTGCGGGTCCTGGAGGCCGCCGACGCCGTGGGGGGCAGGACGCGCACACTGCGCTCCGACGGCTACCTCGTCGACACCGGCGCCGAGATGATCCCCTCGGCCGACGCCTACCCGGCGACCTGGCGGCTCGTGCGCGCCACCGGCCTGGACTCCGACCCGGAGGCGGTCCCCCTGGTGCGCGACGCCCTCGCGGTCTGGTGGAACGGGCGCGCCCGCCCCCACGCCGGACGCCCCCTGGGGCTGCTCACCGGCATGGGACTGTCCGGAAGGGCCCGTCTCGACCTCGCGCGCCTGTTGCGGCGCCTGGACCGCGCCGGGCTGGACCCCGACCGCCCCGAGAGGGCGGCGCTGGGGGAGGAGACCGTCGCCGACCTCCTGCGGAGGTACCACCCGCAGGTGCGCGACCGCCTCCTGGGCCCGCTCGCCGCGGGGTTCTTCGGCTGGCCGCCGGAACGGGCCGCCGCCGCGCCCTTCGCCGCCCACCTGGCCGCCTCCGGCAGCACCGCCACCTGGCGCACCTACCGGGACGGGATGGACACGCTGCCCCGGGCTCTGGCGGCCCGGCTGGACGTGCGCACCGGCCACCCGGTGACCGGTGTCGCACACGCCCCCGGCGGGGTGCGCCTGGACTCCCCGAGGGGAGCGGTGACCGCGCGCTCCGTCGTCCTGGCCGTGCCCGCCCCCGTCGCCCTGCGCCTCCACCCCGGGGCGCCCCCGGCCGAGCGGGAGTACCTGGAGGCCTGCGGATACGCGCCCATGCTCCGGGTGTCCCTGCTGCTGGACGCCCCGACGGCCCCGCGCGGGGCGCGCCGCGGTTTCGCCGTCCTGGTGCCCGACGACCCGGTGCTCGCCGTGGTCACCGCGGACCACGCCAAGCACCCCGGCCGGGCGCCCAGGGGACGCGGCCTGGTGTCCCTGGTCGCCTCCCCGCAGGCGGCGCGCGACCTCATCGACGCACCCGACGACGAGGTGGGCGCGCGCCTCACCGCACGCGCCGAGCGCCTCATGCCCGAGGTGGGGAAGCGCGTGAGGAGGACGATCGTGCACCGCTTCCGGCACGGCCTGCCCCTGCCCGAACCACGGGCGCTGGCCGCCCGCCCCGCCTTCGCCGACCGGCCCCTGGCCCCCGTCGACTACGCCGGCGACTGGACCGCCCTGCGCCCGTGCAGCGAGGGGGCGGTCGCCTCGGCCTTCACGGCCGCCGAACGCACGTCGGCCCTGCTCACCAGCTCCCGCGAACCGATCACGACCGAGGCGCCATGACACTCCTGAGCAAACCCCTCCACCTGGGCACCCTCTTCGACGACCTGGCGGCGCGCGGCTCCACCACCGCCGTGCGGCTGAGCAGGCCCCTGGACATCGCCCCCGAGGCGGGCTCCGAACTCGACGTGCCGGCCGCCGCCGACCTGGTGCGCAGGGTCTCCGGCTGGTTCGCCGAGGCGGGGGTGCGGCCGGGCGACCGCGTCGCCATCGCCAAGCGCAACCACTGGGACTACGTGCTCCTGGCCTGCGCCGCCGCACGCCTGGGCGCCGTCCCCGCGTCGCTGTCGGCCCACCTGTCCCCCGAGACCCTGGGAATCCTCCTCCGCAGGCTGGAACCGGCGCTCCTGGTCACCGACACCGCCCTGCTGGAGGCCGCCCGCGGGGCGGGGCACGACCCCTCCGCCCACGCCGCGCGCACCCTGGTGGTGGGGGGCCGCGCCGAGCGGGCCCTGTGCACGGACGACGTGCGGGGGGGCTCCGCGCCGCCGCCGCGCCGTCCGCACCTGGACGCACCGCTCGCCGTCATGCACACCTCCGGCACCACCGGCGTCCCGAAACTGGCCGTGCACTCCACACGCACCATCCTGCGCAGGCTGGCGGGCTTCGAGTCGCACCGGTGGCCGGTGCTGGGCAGCCGGCGCGACGACACGGTCGCCTCCTCCTTCTCCTACGCCCACGGACGTGCCCTGGCCTGGACGGCCGGGGTGCTGTGGATGTTCCCGGCGGCGGTCTCGCTGATCACCTCGCCCGACTGGGACGAGGCCGGTCCCGCGCTGCGCCGCCACCGGCCCACCACCCTGGAGGCCCAGCCCTCCACCCTGGTGCGCTGGCAGCGGCACGTCGACGGGAAGGGGGACGAGTTCGGGCGCGTGCGGTTGTTCGTCAGCACCTTCGACGCCGTGCACCCGTCCACCGTTCGCACCTTCCTCAACGCCAGCCGCCGGCGGGCGCCGGTGTGGATGCAGGGGTGGGGCCAGAGCGAGACGGGGCCGCTGACCTTCCGCTTCCTCACCCGCCGGTCGCTGGCCCGCAGGCAGTGGGTCGACCCCACCACCCGCAACCTGGGGCGGCCCGTCCCCGGGCGGACCCGGCTGCGCGCCGTCGACACGAGGACCCTGCGCCCCCTCCCGGCGGGCGAGCCCGGCCTGCTGTTCTGCCGCACCGACGCGCTGTGCCTCGGCTACGTCGGGGAGGAGGGGCGCTGGCGCTCCAAGCTCGTCGGCCAGTGGTGGAGCACCGGGGACATCGGCTCCGTCGACCGCACCGGTGCGGTCCGCCTGGTGGACCGGGAGGTGGACTCCCTGTCCGACGGCGGCTGCCTGGAGATCGAGGACGTCGTCGACGAACGGCTCCCCCAGGCGCTGGACTGCGTCGTGCTGGGGGTCGCCGACGGCCCGCCCGTGCCGGTCGTGGCCACGGAGGACGGCACCCTCGCCCCGGGGGTCTGGAAGGAGGCCGTCGTCGACCTGCCGACGATGGCCGAACCGGTGGTCCTCACCTGGGGCGACCTGCCGCGCACCGGTACCGGCAAGGTCCGCCGGGGCGCGCTGCGGGAGAGTCTCGGCCTGGGCCCCGACGCCCCCGGGAAGGGGAGGTGGACGTGACCGCGACGGCGATCGCCGCTCCTCCGCTGGCGGGGACCGCGGTCCTGGCCTCGGGCGACGCGGTACCGGTGCGCGTCGCGGCGGCACGCCTGCGGGCACTGGGGTGCGAGGTCGTGCGGGGACCCGCCGCGGCGAGCGCCCCCGCGGGCCGGATCGACCTGCTCACCGGTCCGGGAGGCGGCCGGGCCGGGTGCGACCTGGTGTGGTCGGCGTCCCCGGAGCCGTTGGCCGACGAGCGCGACGTCCAGGCCGCGTGCGGCCTGGCGCACCTGCACGGCCTCGCCGGGGGAGGACCGCGCTTCCTGCCCGTCGACCACGCGTCGGTGTGCGCCGGGGTGCTCGCGGCGCAGGCGGTGGCGGCGGCGGTGCTCTGCGCGCTGCGCGGGGGGCCGGCGCTGCGGGCGTCGGTCTCCGTGGCCGGCGCGGCGCTCCTCGCGGTCGCCCCGTACGTCGCCGACGCCACCGCCGCGCGGGGGGCGCCGCCCTCCCCGGGGGAGGGCGAACCGCCGCCCTTCCGCTCCGTCGACGGTGTCCGGTTCGAGATCGAGACCCTCGACCCCGAGGCGTGGCTCCGGTTCTGGGAGGCCCTGGGCGCGCCCGCGCGGGCGGTCGCCACCGGATGGGCGCCCTTCCAGCGCAGGTTCGCCACCGCCGTGTGCCCGCTGCCCGCCGCGCTGTCCGCGACCCTCGCGGCGCTGCCGCTCGCCGTCGTCCGCGACACCGGCCGGGAGTGCGGGGTGGGCGTGGTCCCGCTGCGCCCCCTGTCCGAGGTCGCCGGGGAGGGCCCCGCCTCGCCGTGGCGGCTCCGCGGCGCCGGCGGGGAGCCCGGTCCGGGCCTGCCGCCGTGGCAGGCCTCCGGGACGGGGCCGCTGGCAGGGCTGCGGGTGGTCGAGGCCACCAACCGGGTCCAGGGGCCCCTGGCGGGTCTGCTGCTGACCCTCCTCGGCGCCGACACCGTGCGCGTCGAGCCGCCGGGCGGCGACCCCATGCGCGGTGTCCCGCCCCTGGCCGGAGGCCTCTCCGCCCGCTTCGCCGCCCTCAACCGGGGCAAGGACGCGGTCCGACTGGACCTCAAGACCCCCGGTGGCCGCCGCGCGGCCGCCGACCTGGCGGCCTCCGGCCACGTCCTGCTCTACAACTGGCCGCCGGGCCGGGCCGAGCGGTTCGGGCTGGGGGCGGACGACCTCTCCGCCCGCGCCCCGGGTCTGGTCCACGTCCACGCCGACGGGTGGGCCGGCGAGGACCCCGGACCGGGGATCCCGGCCACCGACTTCCTGGTCCAGGCCGACGGCGGGATCGCGGACCTGGTGTCCGTCGGCGGAGCGCCCGCCGCCCCCTCCCTGGTCACCCTCACGGATGTGCTCGGCGGCATCATCGCGGCCGAGGCGGCCCTGGCCGGCCTGCTGCTGCGCGCCCGCACCGGGACCGGTGCGGTGGCGAGGACGGGGCTGGTCGACGCCGCGCGCCTGCTCCGGTGGGCCGGGCGCGGCACCGCCCACCTGCCCCGCCCCGGCACGCCGCCGGTGGCAGGCCCGGCCGAGGCGGCCGACGCCTTCCCGGGGGCCTTCACGACGGTCGGCGGGGCCTCCCTCCCGCGCGCCCCGTGGACGTTCGCCCCCCTGGACGGGGAGGACCTGTGACGGCCTGGACCTCCGGGGCGGGGCTGGTCCTGGCGGACCTCGTCCCCGCGGAGGAGCGCGCCCGGTGGGTCGCGGAGGGCCTGTGCCCCGGCCGGGACCTGTACTCCCTGTTCCTCGACCGGGTGCGGGAGGACCCCGCGCGCGAGGCGGTCGTGGACGGCCTCGGAAGCCTGGACCGCGCCGGGCTCGCGGCCAGGGCCCGGCGGGCCGCCGCGGCCCTGGCCGCCAGGGGGTGCGGCGAGCGCGACGTCGTCGCGGTCCTGCTGCCCGACGGCAGGGACGCGATCGCGGTCGAACTCGCCGTCGCCGCACTCGGGGCGGTCGCCCTGCCGGTCCCGTACGGGCGCTCCCGCACCGACGTGCTCTCCCTGCTGGCACGCTCCCGCGCCGCGCTCCTGGTCACCGCCCCCGCCCGTGCGGACGACGCGCCGGACACACCGGTCTGGTGCGCGGACGCCGGGACGCTGGACCCCGGCGGCCCCCTCGCGGGGGCGAGGGCGCCCGAGCCGGCGCGCCCCGACGCCGAATCACCCGCGCGCATCCTCGTCTCCTCGGGATCCGAGGGCGAGCCGACCATGGTCGCCTACTCGCACAACGCCATGGCCGGGGGGAGGGGCAACTACGCGCGGGCCGTGCTGGGCGCCGGGCCCGTCCGCGCCCTCATCCCGGTGCCGCTGGCCTCCTCCTTCGGCTCGCTGGGCATCGTGTCCCTGGTCCGGCTCGGGGCCACCCTCGTCGTTCCGGGGCGGTTCGACCCCGTGGCCGTGCTGCGCTCGGTCGAACGGGACCGCCCCACCCACCTGATCGGCGTGCCCACCATGCTCAGGCGCACCGCGCTGGTCGGGGAGGCGGCCGACACCGGGTCGCTGCGGGCGCTCGTGGCCAGCGGCGCGCCCCTGCACCGGGAGGTGCGCGACCTGTGCGAACGCCGCTTCGGCCGACCGGTCGTGAACGTCTACGGCTCCACCGACGGGGTCAACTGCCACACCGCGCACGACCCCGGGGCGTGGGAGCCGGGCATGGCCGGGCGCCCCGACCCGGCCGTCGCCGCGATCCGGGTGTGCGACCCCCGGGGGCGGCCGCTGCCGCCGGGGGAGGTCGGCGAGATCCGGGCACGGGGACCGATGACGCCCCTGTGCCACGTCGCGGACCCCGCACTCGACACCGAGCGGCGCGACCCCGGCGGATGGGTCCGCACCGGTGACGCGGGCCGCCTGGACGGCGACGGGACGCTGTGGGTCGTGGACCGCCTGCGCCGCACGGTGATCCGGGGCGGCGTCACCCTCTTCCCCGCCGAGGTGGAGCGCGCCCTGGCCGCCCACCCCGCCCTGGGCGAGGCGCAGTGCGTCCCGGTACCCGACCCCGACCTGGGCGAGCGCATGTGCGCCTGCGTCTGCCCCCTGCCGGGGGTGGACCCGCCCACGGGCGGCGAACTGCTCGCCCACCTGCGCGACGGGCACGGCGTGGACGTCCGCGCCCTGCCCGAGCACGTGCTGTTCCTCCCCGCGCTGCCGCTCGGCCCGACCGGGAAGGTGTGCACGTCCACCCTGGCCCGGATCGCGGCCGACGCGGTCCGCGACCGACCGACCGTACTCCCAGGAGGCCCACGATGACGGACACAGCCACCGCCGGACCCGGCTACGTCTTCGACAACCACAACGAGAACGCCGGTGACCAGCACCGGTTCCTGGCCGCCGCCTACGACCCGCTGACCACCGGAAGACTGGCGGAGACCGGGGTCGGACCCGGGTGGCGCTGCCTGGAGGTGGGCGCGGGCGGAGGCGGCGTCGCCCGCTGGCTGGCGGGGCGCGTCGCGCCCGGCGGCGGGGTGGTCGCCACCGACGTCAAACCCGACCACATCGCCCCGGCCGAGGGGCTGGAGGTGTGGAAGCACGACATCACCCGGGACCCCCTGCCGGAGGCGGCCTTCGACCTCGTCCACTCGCGGCTGGTGCTCCTGCACCTGCCCGAGCGGATCGAGGTCCTGAACCGCCTCGTGCGCGCGCTCAAGCCGGGCGGGGTGCTGCAGCTGGACGAGTTCGACATCACCTACGGGCCGTCGCTGCTCATGCCCGACGCCGGGGCCCGCGAGCTGTACGAGGAGTTCCTGGAGGCGAAGATCCGGCTGATGACCCGGGCCGGGGCCGACCCGGCCTGGGGGAGGAACGCCGCCGAGGCGATGCGCGGCGCCGGGCTGGTCGGCGTCGACCCCCGGCCGCACGTGGAACTGTGGGACGCCGGCTCCCCGGGGGTCCGCCTGATCCGCCACCACACCCTGCACCTGCGCGACGCGTTCGTGCGCGAGGGGATGACGGACGAGCGGCTGGCACGGGTGCGGGACCTGCTGGACGACCCGTCGTTCCGGGCCTGCTCCTGCGTGGTCTACTCCGTGCGGGGCCGCCGCCCCGCATGACCCGGGCCGCGGCGGCGGAC